>CAZLDN010000042.1:0-39708 GCA_964558355.1 uncultured Candidatus Solibacter sp. | reverse complement strand
TCGTGACTCAACCCGCCGAACCGCCGGATGCGGACCCGCATGTCCGGTGGTGTGGAAAGGGAGGAGCCTCCCCCTATCCCGATTTTTCTGGCATTTCGTCTGCGACTTTTGGGCTACTCCTGCCACTATCTGGGAGAGATGGCACAACTTGTCCCCCTGCTTGACCGGACCGACGCGGCTCTTGCGGCTGCCGCCGGCGCGGCCCTCCTTCCGCTGGCGATATACATTTTCCTCTCCGGTCTCGACGATCTTGTGCTGGACCTCCTTTGGTTGAAAAGGCTTTTCCGCGGCGCCTGGAAACCGTCGTTCTCGACACCAGTGGCCGACTCCGAGAAGCGTCTGGCGGTGTGGTTGCCGCTCTGGCAGGAAGCCGAGGTCATCGCTCCGATGCTCGAGCACAACCTCACGGCCATCGCCTACTCGAACTGGGAGATATTCATCGGCTGCTATCCGAACGACGACGCCACAATGTCCGCGGCGCGGCTGCTCGAAGCCCGCTTCCCCCAGGTGCATATCGTCATGGTCCCCAACCCCGGCCCAACGTCGAAGGCCGACAACCTCAATTGCATCCGGAAGGGTATGGCCGAATGGGAAGCGGAGCATGGCGTACGGTTTGACGGCGTTGTCATTCACGACGCGGAGGACCTGATCCACCCCTGTTCTCTCAGCGCCATCAGCGCTCTGCTGCCCGAATACGACATGATCCAGGTCCCCGTCCTGCCCCTGAAGACCCCCTGGTTGGAATTGACCCATGGCGTCTACTGCGACGACTTCGCCGAGAGCCAGGGCAAGGACCTCGAAACGCGCGTCTCGATGGGCGGATTCCTGCCCGGATGTGGCGTCGGAACGGCGCTCAGCCAGGCCGCGCTACGGAGACTGGGCGAATCGGGCGACATCTTTCGTCAGGGCAGCCTCACGGAAGACTATGACGCCGGTTTGCGCCTCCACCGGCTTGGCTGCAAGCAGACCTTCATCCCGCTTTCATTTGAATGGAATTCGCCAATGGCCACGCGCGAGCATTTCCCGCGTCGCTTCCGGCAGGCGATCCGCCAGCGCTCCCGATGGGTGACTGGCAACTCGCTGCAAGCCTGGGAACGTTACGGGTGGGGACATGACCGGCGAGACTGGTGGTTCCTGTGGCGTGACCGTAAGGGCCTCTGGGGCAATCCGATCAGCCTGGTCTGCAACCTGCTGCTCGCTTATGGCGTCGCCTCGTGGGGGATCAGTTCCGCCGCTGGGGAACCCTGGCGGTTGGGCGAGATCGTCAGGTCGAGTGAACTCTTCCAGTGGCTGCTTTGGGTGAACACGGTGTTGCTGTTTTCCCGGTTGACCGCCCGGACCGCCGCGTCGGCCCGCGTCTACGGTTGGGCGTTTGCATCCCTGTCGCCGGTCAGAATGATCTGGGGCAACTGGATCAATTTCGAGGCGACGGTCTGGGCGCTCGCCGTCTGGCTGCGCAGCCGGATCGACAACCAGCCGTTGGCCTGGACCAAGACGTCCCACGTGTACCCGCACCGTTCCAGTCTGGCGGGCCATAAGAGACGCATTGGCGAGATCCTCGTTTCGAACGGCTACTGTACCCGTGAAGAGGTGGAAGCGGCGGCCGTTTCGAAGCAGCCTGAACAGCGGCTCGGGGAGCGCCTGATCGAGATGGGCGTTCTGGACGAGACGCTGCTCTATGAAGCGCTCAGCTTGCAGCAGGATATGCCCTGTGTCCATCTGGAGACCGACAACATCCCGGCGCGCGTCGTCAGGGCGTTGCCGGGAGAGGTGACCGAACGCTGCGGCGTGGTTCCGTTCCGCATTCAGGACGGAGGGCTGCACGTGGCGGGTCCATGGCTGGTGGATGAGGAAGCTCAGCAGACGCTCCAGCGCTACACCCGCCTGGAACTGCGGTTCCACCTCACGACGCCGAGCGACTACGAGCGGTTGAAGCGCAAACAAGGCTGAATCCCGTCAGCGTCCCCGTTGGTCCAAGACGCGTCCCGCCGCAGCCGCCGGCGAGCCGCGAACGCAAAAAGCGGGTTCCGGTCGCCATTTACAGGGGGACGGGCCATCGAAGCCCGCGAGACACAAGTGATATGGCTCAGAATCGATCCGCGATTCGAGTCCCTCCGGCGGACCCTCGGTTCAAGCCTCTGGCGGCCCGGTTGGGGCTGTAACCATGCTCCAAGATATTGACAATTGAACAAGCCGGCACCCATATCTTGTGAATTGACTCTCCCTGTACGTCCGATAGAATCCGGGGTGTCGGTCAAAGAAACACTTTGGGGGTGTTATGTTCAAAACAAAACAAGCGCTGGTTGCCAGCGGTTCGGAGATTCAATCGTACTCTTCGGCGGATGTGGCCAGGCTGAGCGGAGTCAGCCTGCGCCAATTACAGTGGTGGGACGAGCAGAAGGTCGTCTCTCCGCGGCACGACGGCCACAAGCGGATCTACGATATGGCCGAAGTCGTCGAAGTCAGCGTCATCGCCGAACTTCGCCGTAAAGGCTTCTCCCTTCAGAAGATCCGAAGGGTGCTGCGGTTCCTGCAGAAGGAGATGGGCAAGCGCTTGACCGACATTCTGGCGCCGGAGAGCGACATCCACCTGCTGACCGACGGCAAGCACATCTACCTGGAAGAGGATCATTCGCGGATCGTGGACGTCATCAAGAACGCCAAACAGGCAATGTTCGTGGTATCGGTGAGCGACCAGGTGAGGCGGCTGACGGCGACGCCGCGCAAGCCGGTGCGATCGGAGATTGCCGGTGCGGTCCGAAAGGCCAAGGCCGTATAAGTTTGGTTTATAGCCCCGGTTGTGGAAATCTGCCGCCGGACCCCATTTTTCCACAACCTTTTGCTCCGCCGGCGTCGTCTAAGGAACTAGCCGGTAGTGCGTTATACTGGCGGCAGGCTGGGAGGTTCTCGAGATGTCCAAGCAGATACGTCCGATGTTGTTTAGTGTCTTCATCATCGCCCTTTGCGCGATGATCGCGGGCGTAATGGTGCCGCAGGGCTCGGCCAAGGCCGCGCCGCCTTCGGACGAAGACGAACTGAGCCAGGGTCTGCGTACTTTCACTTCGATCTACAACCTGGTGGAACAGAACGCCGCCGAGAAGGTGACCGCCGACAAGTCCATCTACAAGGGCGCCGTGCCCGGCATGTTGCGGACCCTTGATCCGCACTCTTCCTTCTTCGATCCCCGTGATTTCAACCAGATGCGCGAGGATCAGCGCGGCTCCTACGCCGGCGTGGGCATGAGCGTGCAGCCCAAGAACGGCCGCACTGTGGTGGTTGCCCCCTTCATGGGGTCGCCCGCCTACAAAGCCGGCATCCGCCCTGGCGACGTCATCCTCGAAGTGAATGACAAACGGACTGACGGTCTCAACACCACCGAAGTGGCCGACCTGTTGAAAGGGCCGAAAGGCACCCCGGTGCAGGTGGTCATCACCCGCGAGGGCGTCGACAAGCCGATCGTCTTTGACCTGATCCGCAGCGAGATCCCGCGCTACAGCGTCCAGAACGCCTTCTTCATCACGCCCGGCGTCGCCTACATCGACATCGAGATGTTCAACGAGAACACCTCCCGCGAGTTGGAAGACGCCTTCAAGAAGTTGGACGAGAAGAGTCTCAAAGGCCTGATCCTCGACCTGCGGATCAATCCGGGCGGGCTGCTCAACGAAGGTGTGGCCGTCGCCGGTAGATTCCTGCGGCGCGGGCAGAATGTCGTTTCTCACCGCGGCCGGACCTCTCCAGAGAAGCCGTATCTGGCATCGAACGGCGCTTCGACGCGGAACTACCCGATCGTCATCCTTGTGGACCGCTATTCGGCCTCGGCGGCCGAGATCGTCGCCGGCGCGTTGCAGGATCACGACCGCGCATGGATCTTCGGCGACAACACGTTTGGCAAGGGCCTGGTCCAAACCGTCTTCCCGCTTTCCGAGAACACGGGTTTGGCGCTGACGACGGCGAAGTATTACACCCCCAGCGGCCGCCTCATCCAGCGCGACTACTCGAGCGGCAGTTTCTACGACTACTACTTCCGCAAGAACATCGAAGAGAAGAACATGCAGGACGCCCGCATGACCGACTCGGGCCGCACGGTCTATGGCGGCGCGGGCATCGCCCCGGACGAAAAGTACACCGGCACCTACAACAAGTTCCAGATCGAGGTGCTGCGCCGGCAGGCGTTCCGCGACTACATCCCGAAGTACTTCACCGTGCACGACATGAAGTTGCCGTCCGGTTGGACGCCGGATGCGGCCATGGTGGCGGAGTTCCACAAGCACTGCCTCGACCTCGGCGCGGTGTTCACCGAAGCCGAATGGGGCGAGAACCTGAACTGGACCAAGGTCCAGTTGAAGCGCGAGGCGCTGATCACGGCTGACTCGCTTGACGCATCTCTCCGCTACGGCATCGAGACCGATCCGGTTGTTCTCAAGGCCATCGAATCGCTGCCCAAAGCCCAGGCGCTGCTCGACAATGCGAAGAAGCAGGTGGTTCAATTGGACAAGAGGTCCAATCGAGATTGAACCATGAGCCGGGACTTCGGTCCCAGACCGCAGCCCCGCAAGTCATCGTTCTAGACACCGGCGGGCAGTATTGCCACCTGATCACGCGCAAGATCCGTGAGCTGGGCGTCTATTCCGAGATCCGCCCCAGCGAAACGCCGGCTGCCGAATTGGCAGGCGCACGCGCCATCGTCATTTCCGGCGGGCCCTCAAGTGTGTATGAGCCGGGTTCGCCCGACGTCGATCCGGCGATTTTCGCGTCCGGCGCCGCCGTATTGGGCATCTGTTACGGCCAGCAGTTGATCGCCAAGCATCTTGGCGGCGTCGTCTCCAAGGGCGAGAAGGGCGAATACGGTCTGGCTTGGCTGGACACGCTCGCCGACGGTCCGCTGTGGCGCGGCGTGGCCGGGCGCCAGCAGATCTGGATGTCGCACCGCGATGCCGTACAGGCGCTGCCGCCGGGATTCCTGCGGCTGGGCCGCACCGAAACGTGTCCGGTGGCCGCCATCGGCGATGAAGCGCGGAAACTCTACGGCGTCCAGTTTCATCCCGAGGTCGTGCACACCGAGCGGGGCCGGCAGATCCTGTCGAACTTCCTCTTTGAAATTGCAGGCTGCGAGCAGGACTGGAACCCGCAAGAGCAGACGCTGAGGATCGAGGATGACATCCGGCGCGTGACGGCGGGCCGCAAGGTCTTCTTCTTCGTTTCCGGCGGGGTCGATTCCACAGTGGCGTTTACGCTTTGCCTGCGCGCGCTGGGCGAAGATCGGGTCCGTGCTTTGTATGTCGACACCGGGCTGATGCGCGAGGGCGAGACTGAGTTTGTCCAGGGCGTCTTCGAGTCGCTGGGACGGGGCTTGTTCGCCGTCGAACATGCCCAGGAGCGCTTCGTGAATGCGTTGGCCGGCGTCACCGACCCGGAACGCAAGCGCCACATCATCGGCGAGATGTTCGTCAGCGTGCAGGAGCAGATTCTCGAGTCGGGCCACTATCTTGACGAGGATTGGATATTGGGCCAGGGAACCATCTATCCCGATACGATCGAAAGCGGCGGGACGTCGAAAGCGGATCTGATCAAGACCCACCATAACCGCGTGGCCGGGATTCAGAAGTTGATCGATCAGAACAGGATCATTGAACCGCTCCACCTGCTCTACAAGGACGAGGTGCGGGAGGTGGGGCGCGAACTGCACCTGCCCGAGGATCTGCTCTCGCGGCATCCCTTTCCAGGGCCGGGACTGGCCATCCGCTGCCTGTGCGCGTCCAAGCGGGAAGAGTTGGAAAGGCGGGAACAGGGCTGGCTGCTGCCCGTGAGAAGCGTTGGCGTGCAGGGCGATTCAAGGTCCTACCGCTCGGTGTTGATGCTCGAAGACGCCCCGGCCTCGCCGGGGATCCACGAGCGGGCGACCCATCTGATCAACACTTTCGCTGACGTGAACCGGGTCGTGGCGCTGGCAGGCTCAAAGGCGGCCATCGGCGAGATGGCAGTATGGCCGTCGTCGATCACCTCGGAACGTCTGGACCGGTTGAGAGCGGCGGATGCGGTGGTGCGGCGGTTGTCTCACGCTTCAGGTTTTGAGAACGACGTGTGGCAGTTCCCGGTGGTGCTGATCCCTTTGGGTACCGGGGAGCGGCCGGATTCGGTCGTGTTGCGGCCGATTCATTCAATCGACGGCATGACGGCGCGGTCGGTGGTGATGCCGCAGGCGCTGCTCGACGAGTTGACCAGTCAACTACTCGATATCAGCGGGGTCGCCGCCGTCCTCTACGACCTGACCCACAAGCCGCCGGGGACCATCGAGTGGGAATAGACGTCGTGCTTGCGCGGTGGCCCGAAACCCACGCCCCCACGGCGAGTGGCGCCGATCGGGGCCGCCTATCGCAATGAAAGTGCACCCCTTACGCGTAGGCCGCGAACGAAGAGAGCGGGTTTCCAGGCGCGACTTTGAACGGAGTGGTTGTGCCGTGACACGTCGCCATATTTACGAATCGGAGAACCTAGGGTCGTGACTCCATAGGCGGTTGCGCCGGCGAAGAGAACGCCACAAGGAAGTTCCTGAGGATCTCGTGTGCGGGAAGGGCGGGCTCGGTCGCCTGTTGAAGGGCCGCCCATTCCAGTACCAAAACAAGCGGCAGGAAAGAGGGCTGTAGTGTCTCGTCGCCACGCCCTATGGCTGCCAGGGCGTTCGACGGGCGGTTGGGGATTGCCACGGTTTCCACCGGCTGATGCTCGGGATTACTGCAAAGCGTGGCGGGCGAGGTCGCCAGATGCTCGCGGCACCGCATGGGACGGTCTTGATAGATCGAACACCATTCGTCTTCAAGAAACGGGCAGGGGATGGCGAGGTCGAAATATCTGTAGGAGAGGTTGCGGCTGACGTCCGCATCCGGACCCGCCTTGCCCTCGATGACGTCAAGCAACCCTGTCTCCCGCAATCGATCCACGGCGGACCTGAATCGCGCCTCGATCCTGTCGCGGCGCTCCGGAAGCATCGAAGCCACCAGGGCGGCCAACCGCCACGCCTCCGGTTTAGTCACTGGCCCCAAATGGCGGCAGCACGCCGCGCACCCTTCGCGGCAACTGACCGTCTTGCCCTTCGATGCCGGCTCGGATGAGTGCGCCTCCACCACAAGGTCAGCCACTGCCGTGAATACCGGCAACAACCGCGAGGCTTGGACCGGTCCATCGGGCAACCCGGCGGAACAATCGTACTGTTTGCCCAGAATCTGCAGTGAGAATGTCGCGGCGCCGCTTCCCATGGCCTTCGATAGTACGACAGGCGCGGCTTCCGACGCCAAGTCGAGACTCGAAGCCGGACTCGCTGATAGAATCGTTTCCTACCCATGAGTACAAGCAATAAAGGCCTATTCGTCACCGCCGACGGGAAAAACCTGGCATTCACCTTCGCGCTCGTGAGTTCGCTGTTCCTCCTTTGGGGGTTCTGCAACGGCATGATCGACGTGATGGATAAGCACTTCCAGAACGAGTTGGGATTGACCAAGGCGCAGTCGGCCTGGGTCCAATTCGCCCACTATCTGGGCTACTTCCTCATGTCCATCCCGGCCGGTTGGCTGGCCACGAAGTTCGGCTACAAGGGCGGCATCATCGCGGGCCTGCTGCTTGTGTCCCTGGGCGGGTTCTGGTTCATCCCGGCCACGTATGTCAACGAGATGGTCCATCAAGGGCGTGTGACCCCCAACATGGCCTTCGTCGCCTTCCTCGCCGGCGTCTGTCTGATCGCCTCGGGCCTGACGTTTCTGGAGACCATCGCCAATCCCTACACGACCGTCCTGGGCGACATCCGGTATGCGGCGACCCGAATCAATCTGGCTCAGTCCTGCAATGGCGTTGGCTGGATTCTGGGGCCGATCGTCGGCAGCATGTACTTTTACGGGACCGACGCCGCCGGCAAAAGCACCGGCAGCGAGACGCTCTATATCCCCTATGTGGGCATCGCCGTGGGGGTGATCGTACTGGCCGTGATCTTCTACTTCTCCAACATCCCCGACATCAAGATGGAGGACGACTACCACCTCGACGACTCGGCGCCGAACGTCTCGCACTCGATCTGGTCCCACCCGCACTTCGTCATGGCCGTGGCCGCGCAATTTTTCTATGTCGCCGCGCAGGCGGGCATCTTCAGCTTCTTCATCAACTACATGGTTGCCGAGACGCCGGCGATTCCGGCCAGTTGGGATGCGAACATGACGCGGCTTGCGGCGAATTCGGCGCTGCTGCACAATTGGCTGCTGGGCTGGTTCGAGACGAACAGGAACGGCGTGTTGGTGTTTACCGACAAGGGCGCGTCCAATGCGGTGTCGGTGGGGTTGATCTGTTTCCTGGTGGGCCGGTTCTCGGGCGCATTTCTGCTGAAGCGGTTCTCAGCGCACAAAGTGCTTGGCATCTACGGTGTTGCCAACGTCGTCGCGACGCTCCTGGTTTTCTTCAAGCTCGGCTGGGTGTCGGTGGCCTGCGTCTTCCTGACCTACTTCTTCATGTCGATCATGTTCCCGACCATCTTCGCCCTGGGCATCTTTGGCCTGGGCGCCCGGGCAAAGAAAGCGTCGGCCTACATCGTCATGGCGATCATGGGCGGCGCGATCCTGCCGAAACTGATGGGCTATGTGGCCGATGAGTACGACATGTCGCGGAGCTTCATCGTGCCCATGTTCTGCTTTGTGGTCGTCGCGTTCTATGGCTTCAACTGGCCGAAGTTCAGCAAGGCGGAGTCCCTGAACGGCGTTAATCCGGCCAGCGGCCACTAATTGCCTGAGGCCGCGAACGAAGAGAGCGGGTTCCCGGCGCAATTCTCGACAAAGCAGGTTTCCCGGTGCGCCCGTCAATCAAGTGGTTGTGCCGCGGCACGTCATGGTGTTTGCGGACCGGAGTAGTAAGATGAGCGCAATGACCGGGCGCGGCGCGGCACTGGTTTTTGGTGGCGGCGGCATGTTCGGCGCCTATCAGGCCGGGCTGTGGGCGGGTCTCCAGCCTTCTTTCAAACCCGCTCACGTCTTTGGAGCGTCCATCGGCGCGTTCAACGGCCTGGCGGTCGCCTCCAGTTGCCGCGCCAGTGAACTGACCGCCATTTGGCTCGACTTCCGCGAGGCAGCCGAAGCCCACTGGCGCTTCCCCTGGCCGCTCTGGTCGGGCTGTCTCGATACGAATGTCTTCAACGGCTACCTCCGCCGCCATTTTGATCGTTTCCGCCCCGTTCTGCCCGCCTCCGTCGTCGTCACCCGGCTTTGGCCCCTTGAGCCTTTTGTCGTTTCGGGCGCCGATCTGACCTGGCGTCACCTCGCCGCATCCTGCTCGGTGCCCGTCATTATGCCGCCCTGCCGTCTGCCTGAAGGCTTGAGCGCCGACGGCGGACTGCTCAATGCCGTGCCCGTCTGGGCGGCGCTCCGCGCTGGATACGACAAGGTGGTCGCCGTCAATATCCTGCCCAGGTCGAGCGGCTTGATGCTGGGTGGAATCAGGGCGGCGCTGCGCGCCGTCAGCCGTTTCCGTCCCGAATTTGCCGCCAGCCGCCCGGACCCGCGCGTGGTCTGGGTCGAACCCTCCCGACCGCTCGGCCCGTTGCGCAAGTCCGCCCGCTGGGACCCGGCGCTTGCCCGTGACTGGGTCCAACTCGGCCGCCACGACGCCGCCGGCGTGCTCCGGCGGATCAAGCAGTGGGGCTAATAAAACAATCACGCATCGAATTGTTCAGGTAGAATATGGGCTATGGCGGTCTACCGAGTCCACCGGATGAAGGATCATGTCCGGCAGAGCTTTCGTTATGCCCCGCACACCTCTGGCGTGATGATGATCAAACCCCGCGACTTCGAAGCTGCGGGCGAGATCGCGGCGGCGAATCTCTACGACGCCTGGATGAATCTGCGCGGCACCGCCGAATCGCTCGACATCGGCGATGTCCTGGAATCTTCGGATGGCGATTTGCGCATATGCAAATATGTAGGATTTGAAGATGCGCGTTGGGTGATGCCGGAAATCAAGGTCGCGCTCGACGCTCCAGTTGCCGCCAGAGCCATGTAAGTCAATTAGAATCAGTGCGTTTCGCCGAACAGGCTGATCTGCCGGTTCTCCGGTCCACGGCGCGCAGGGGTTCGTTTGGACGTGCCCACCACCCCCAGCACCACCAGCTGGGCTACTGCTGACCGGGGGATCCAGACGCGCTGGGTGTTGCCGGCGATCTCAGGCGGAGTCAGGGCGTAGCCGGGGCCGCCAATCTCATTCAGATCGTTTGGCAACATGCCTTCCAGTCTGCCCCCATCCGTAAAACGCACCTCAACCCAAAGCCCGTGGCTCTTGGGCCGGGATCGGAACTCCTGCCGTTCCTTGAGAATGGAGGCGCCTTCGAGGTCGCGGACGAAGCTGACGGCCTTGATCTGGGCCAGGGGAACGGAAAGGGCTGATCCGTCGGGGGTAATCACTTCCAGCGGATCCCCGTTCGAGGTGGGAAGCGACTGCAACCAACCGCGCATCATGACGCGGTCAAAGCGCTCGATCAGGATCTTCTTCGCCGTGGATGAGGTCACGCCAGGATCCGCCACATCCCTTTTCTTTACAAACAGTTTCGCGAGTATTGTATCATTACTCCGATGAAGACAGAGGGATGGCTGGCCACGGCCGCGGGAGCCTTCCTATCTTATCTGCGCGTCGAGAGAGGTCTCTCGGAGAACTCGATTCTCGCTTACTCGTTTGATATCAAGGACTTTCAATCGTATGCCGGTCCCGGCCCTATCGCAGGATCGGATGCCGCGGTCATCTCCGGCTACATGGACCGGCTCGCCGGCCAGGGGCTGTCCAGCCGGACAATCGCCCGTAGGTTGAGCGCTTTGCGGACTTTTTTCCGATTCCTCCAAAACGAAGGCCGGATGAACGGCGACCCGGCGGCGTTGATCCATGCTCCGCGCCAGGGGCAATCCCTGCCTAAGTACCTTACCGGCCAGGAGATCGAACACCTCCTCAGCAAACCGGATGAGCAAAGCCCGCTGGGCAGGCGGAACCGGGCGATGCTCGAACTGCTCTATTCCAGCGGTCTGCGGGTCTCCGAACTCTGCGGGTTGAAAATGCAGGACATCAACGACGACGTGGGTTTCGTCCGTGTCTTCGGCAAGGGCGGCAAACACCGGATGGTGCCGGTCGGCAGGCAGGCGATGAAGGCGATTCGTTCCTGGATCGGAGATGGCCGCAGCCTGCTGTTGAAATCCCGGTCCAGCGCCTATCTGTTTGTCACGGCACGCGGAACCGCCATGACCCGTCAGGGATTCTGGAAGGCGTTGAGTGAGTATGCCAAGTTGGCTGGACTCTCCGGCCGGCTGTCGCCACACGTCCTTCGCCATAGCTTCGCCACCCACTTGCTGGAGGGCGGGGCCGATCTTCGTAGCGTCCAATCGATGCTCGGCCATGCCGACATCGCGACGACCCAAATCTACACCCACGTGGTGCGTACCCGGCTGCGGGAAACCGTGGACCGGCACCACCCGAGGAGCCGACCCCTGAGGAAAGCACCAGAAACGGAAGGGCCATGAGCGACTACATGTTCATCCTCGAAAGCCACCTTAGCCCGGAACAGAGCGAGGCTCTCTCCACGGTTCAGGCGGCTGCCGCCGCAGCCAACGTCAGCCTCTACCTGACCGGGGGCGCGATGCGCGACATGCTGGGCGGGTTTGCCATAACCGACCTCGATTTCACGGTCGAGGGCAACGCGGTGAAACTGGCCAAGGAGATCGTCAAGGCGCGCAAGGCGACCCTTGCCAGCGTCGACGACCACCGCAAGTCAGCCGAGATCGCCTTCGCCTCAGGCGTGTCCTGCGAGATCGCGATGGCCCGGGTGGAGAAATACAGCAAGCCCGGGGCGCGTCCGCAGATCACACCGGCCACCATCCATGAGGACCTCCGCGGCCGCGACTTCACGATGAACGCCATCGGGTTGTCGCTCAACCGCGCCTCGCGCGGCTTGATGATCGATCCCACCAATGGCGCCGGCGACATCGAGCACAGGGAGATTCGCGCGACCTCGAACTACACGCTCTACGACGACCCGGCGCGCCTGCTGCGCCTGATCCGTTTCAAGGCCCGCTTCGGATTCAATATCGAGTCCCGCACCGAACAGCAATACCGCAATGCCCGCGAAGCCGGCGTGGAAGCCAACATCCCGGCCCGGTCGCTCTATGCCGAACTGCGCCAGATCACCATCGAGAGCAACCCGCTTGAGGTATTGCACTCACTCGAAGCCGAGGGACTTCTCGGGCTATTTTCGCCGGCGCTGGCCGGGCCCAAGTTGAACGCGGCGGCGTTCCTGAAACTGGCCAAGGCCAAGGCGATGATCCCGTTTGACGCCGGGCTCAAGGTGGATTGGTACGGGTTAAACCTGTACTGCCTCATGCAGAAGCTGACGCCGAAGGAAAAGGCCACTCTCGTCACGGCTCTGAAAATGGAGAAGGACGAGCTGGACCCATGGCAGAAGCTTGAAGCCCGAGCCAAGAAGCTTGAAACAAAGATGAAATCCGCTTCGCTGAACAAGGCGTCGCTGGTGTATGACATCCTGATCCACGCCTCCGGCGAGGAGATGCTGCTTCTCTATCTGCAGTCCGGCCAGCGGATTGTCCAGGACAGGATCAAGAACTTCCTGGCGAAGTACCTGCCCACGGCGCTGGACGTGACTGACGAGGAAGTGACCGGGATTAGCGGGCTCGACACGTCTCATGTCCGCTTCGCCAAGGCCAAGGAAGAGCGCATCGCCGCCCACCTCGATGGCAAGGTCCGCAAACCGCCGCCTCCCCCCGAGCCCGAACCCGAACCGGTCAGGCCGCCCCCAGGACGGCATAACGCGCCGCGTGCGGCGCGGACCGCGAAGTAGTCCGGCGCTCGTGCAAACTTAGCGGTTGCCCAGATTCAGAACGACGATGCCAGCCATGATGAGCGCCAGGCCGGCGACTTTTCTATGTGAAACCGGCTCGGCGAAGAACATCCTGGACCAGACCAACGTCCAGACGTAGCCCAGCGAAACCATCGGATAAAGCACCGACAACTCGCCCTCGCGCACACCGGCGTAGTAGAAGACAAACGAGAGCAGATAGAGCGCAATGCCAACGGCGAGCCGCCAGTTGTAGATGATCGTCCTGATGTCGCGGTGGAGCCGGCCGGCGCCGAACTTCAGAAACACGGCCCCAAAGCTGCCAATGAAAGACGCCAGGAAGACCAGCAGGATCGAGCGAAGCGGCGTGGTCACTTCTTGGCCTTTCCGAGCAGTCCCACTCCAAGGACGATGATGGACACGCCGACGGCCTTGGGCAGCGTCAGACGCTCGTCGAAGACGGTCACCGAGAGGATTGTGACCCAAACGTAGGTGAGCGAAATGACCGGATACAGCAGCGACAACTCGCCGTCGCGCAGGGCGAGAATCAGCAGTCCCGTGCTGACGCCGTAAAGGGCGAGGCCACCCCAGAGCGCCAAGTTCGTCAGTAGGGCTTCCAGGCTGAGAGAGGCGATCTGAGTGGCGCTCGTCTTGATGAGGAACTGCGCTCCGACGCCGAACACCGTGCAAAAAAGGACGAGCAACAGCGAATGGGTGTGGGAGAAGCGGAATGAATCGTTGGTGGACTCCGTCGGAATCAAATTACCTCCAGACGAGGAACTATTCTAGCAGCCTGATAGACTTGACCACAGGATGTCGCTGAAGAAACTGACAGCGCACGTCAAAGCCGCCGGTTGAGCGTCAAAACTCAGTCCAAAGGTTTTGGACCAGGTTTTGCCCGGCGTGCCGAGGCTCAGTGATCCGAACGTGCTGGTAGGTTTCGACACCGCGGACGACGCGGGCGTCTACCGGCTAAGCCCGGAGTGCGCCCTGGTGCAGACGATCGACTTCTTCACGCCAATCGTTGACGATCCAAGGACTTTCGGCCGGATCGCGGCGGCCAACGCGCTGAGCGATGTCTATGCGATGGGCGGGCGGCCGCTGACGGCGTTGACGGTACTCTGCTATCCGCAGAAGGGCGATCTGGACGATCTGAAGGAGATTCTGCACGGCGGCGCGGAGAAGATGATCGAGGCCGGGTGCGTGGTCCTCGGCGGGCACAGCGTGGACGATGACGAGATCAAGTTCGGCTACGCGGTGACTGGAGTCGTCCATCCGGACAGGGTTTGGACCAACGCCGGCGCGAGACCGGGCGACGTGCTGGTGCTGACCAAGCCGATCGGGACGGGCGTGATTTCGACGGCTTTGAAACGCGGTATCGCCAAGGACGAGCATGTCGAGGCGGCGATTGCGTCCATGTCACGGCTGAACCGGATCGAAGCCGAGGCACATGGGTGTACGGACATCACGGGATTCGGGTTGATGGGTCATGCGCGGGAGATGGCGTTGGCGTCGGGAGTGACGCTGGAGTTTGACGCCGGGGCGATCGAACTGCTGCCTGGTGCGATGGAATACTCGGCCGCCGGGGCGCGGCCGGGCGGGCTGAACAACAATCGGGAGTTTGCGTCCTGTGTGGTCAAGATTGAGGGCGAGTTGGACGAGGCGCTTGTCGCGCTTCTATACGACCCGCAGACCTCGGGCGGGTTGCTGCTGGCTCAGTCGCCGGAGAAGGCGTCCGGGAGGGTGGTCGGACGGGTGAGGGAACGGGGCGAAGCGGCGGTGGTGGTGCGGGCCTAAGTTCTGGGCGGAAGGCGACAGGCGAGGGGACGACAGGCCAGGAGGCCTGTCCTACTCGGTCGACCAAACGAATTTAGATTGCCTCTAAGTGTTTATATATCAATTATATAGCTAATCTATATAGGGATACTAGAGATTTAATTTGCTCAGTAGGGCGGGGAGGGATTCGGCGGATGGGAGGCTGCCTTGGGCGGTACGGGCGTTGCCGCCGCCGCGGCCTCCGAGTTCGGCGAGCAGGGGTTTCAGGAGGTTGCCGGCGTGGAGTCCGGTGTCCTCGGAGACGGCGAGGAGGAGGGCGGGCGGGTCCGGCGAGGTGGCGATGAAGGCGGCTGCGGGTTGGGCGGTGAAGCTGAGGGCGAGGGTGCGGGTCTCGTCATCAAGGGGACCGGAAGTGTGTTCGTCGAGATAGACACGGCGGCCGGTGGGGGAGACGGGTTGGGATTCCCAAAGCTGGCGGCCACGGAGTTGGGCAAGTTCGAGAGCTAGCTTTCGCCTTGTCTTCTCCGCCTCCTTCACCTGCTCGGACAAGGCAGCGGCGAGCGACGGGAGGGCGTCGAGTTGAGCGTTGAACACGCGGGCGGCGGCATCGAGGGTGTCGTAGTCGAGGCGGGCGCGGCGGGTGGCCCGGAGGCCGCAAAGGAATTCAACACGGACATTGCCGCGGATCTTGTCGAGACGACGCAGCAGGATGGGTCCGATTTCGCCGGTTGAACGGACATGGGTGCCACCGCAGGCGGAACGGTCGTGGCCATCGATGGCGACGATGCGGAGTTCGCCGGAACGTTCCGAGGCTTTGCGGAGACCGGCGGCTTCAACGGCATCCTCGAAGGTGATGGAGATGGGGCGGTTTTCGAAGACGGTGCGGTTGGCGCGCTCCTCGGCGGCGCGAAGTTGATCGGCGGAGATCGACCCGGTTTCGAGATCGACAGTCGAGGATGTCTCGCCCATGTGGACGCCGACGGTCTTGAAGCGGAAGAGAGACTCGAAGACGGCTGATAGCAGGTGCTGGCCGCTGTGTTGCTGCATGAAGTCGAAACGGCGGTCCCAATCGATGACTCCGTGGACGGGTCCGGGAGCCAGCGGCGTGGCGAGGACGTGGACGAGGGCTGCTTCGGGATTCTCGATGACTGCGGTGACGGGAATGGAGTTCAGCGTGCCGAGGTCATGAAGTTGGCCGCCGGAGGTGGGGTAGAAGGCGGTCCGGTCGAGTTCGACCTGAAGGCCGTCAGGGGAGAGAGAGACGACAGTGGCGTCGAACTGGGTGAGGTAGGAGTCGGTGTAATAAAGCCGGGAGGTCACACCCACTCGAGCGCGCCCTTCTTGTAGGCCCAGATGTAACCGACGACTAGGATGGCGAGGAAGACGCCGATTTCAGCGACGCCGAACCAGCCGAGCATCTTATAGCGGACGGCCCAGGGGAACAGGAAGATGGTCTCCACGTCGAAGATGACGAAGAGGATGGCGATCAGGTAGAAGCGGACCGTGTAGCGGCCGCGGGCGTTCGAAGCCGCCTTGATGCCGCACTCGTAGGCTTCCAGTTTGGCGCCGACCGGGACGGAGGGACGCAGCCAGCGGAAGATGAGCAGCAGCACTATGGGGAAGGCGACCGCGACCGGCAGAAAGATGAAGATGGGCAGATACCCTTCCGGCATGAGATCAATTTATCACAGGCGGGGGTGAAAACGGACAAGGGAGTCCGCATGGGGGGCGAGGGAGCGCAGCGGGAGGGCGCACAGCGGCACGTAGCGCACCTGCTCTCTGCGTTCGCAGCCTCAGGGGCGCGTGGCGCGTATAATTCAAGTTTGGCGACCTCCGTCACGCAGAGATTACCGTCTTGGCTTCCGGGACTTGGTTTCGTGCGCCTGTTGCGCGAGCGCCGGTCGCTTCTATACCAACTGGTCAGGCGTGATTTCGAGCAGCGGTTCGTGGGGTCGGCGGCCGGGTGGTTGTGGACGATTATCCAGCCGGCGGTGCTCCTGTTCAGTTGGGTGTTCGTCTTTCAATACTGCATGAAGGTGCCGCCGCCCCCTGGGGCGGGAGGCAGCTACACGCTGTACCTGTTCTGTGGATACCTGCCGTGGCTCCTGTTCCAGGACACGGTGCAGAGATCGACGACGGCGTTGACGGAGAGAGCGAGCCTGATCACGAAGACAGTATTCCCGAGCGAGATCCTGCCGGTGGCGATCCTTCTGTCGTCGCTGATCAGCCACGCCATATCCATGGCGCTGGCGGTGGCGGCGGTCTTCGTTTTTCAAAAGCACTTCAGCATACTGATCCTGCTGGTGCCGTTTTACACCCTGATGCTGGGACTGTTTGCGCTGGGGTTGAGTTGGATTGTGTCCAGCCTCCAGGTGTATCTGAGGGACGCGGCGCAAGTGACGGTGGTGGCGCTGACCGGGTGGTTTTGGCTGACGCCGATCTTCATTGACGAGACACAGTTTCCAGAGGGGGCGCGGTTTCTGGTTCACATGAACCCGCTGGCTGCGATAGTGAAGGCCTACCGCTTGTTGATGATGGGTTACAACCTGCCCCCGGCGGCTGAACTGGCTCCGGCGTGCGCCGTCTGCGTTGGGACCTTTTTCCTGGGCGGCTTCCTTTTCCGGCACCTGAAACGGGGCTTCGCCGATGTCTTATAAGGCTTGGAGGATTTGATAGAGATGATGAACATCACCCGGCGGCATGTGCTGGCGGGCGCCGCGGCGCCGCTGTTTGCGCAAAAGAAAGACAAGCAGAAAGAAGAGAAGAAAGCCGCTCCGCCGAAGGGAGCGGGCGCACGGCCGAACGTGGTGCTGGTGCTGGCGGACGACTTGGCCGCCTGGATGCTGGGCTGTTACGGCAATCAGGAGATCAAGACACCGAATATCGACTTGCTGGCGAAGTCGGGAGTGCGGTTCCTCAACAGTTTTGTTTCGACGCCGATCTGCTCGGCAAGCCGCGCGACGCTGTTCACGGGCCGGGTGCCGCGGCAACATGGGATTCACGACTTCCTGACGCCCACGCCGATCGCCGATCCGCCGCAAGGACAGAAAGCGCCGCCCGAATCGTTCAGCCGTGAGGTGATGATCTCCGATCTGCTGGCCAAGGCCGGCTACCGCTGCGGCTACTCGGGCAAGTGGCATATGGGCAACGACACCAGGCCTGGCCATAGCCACGAATTCACCTATACCTTCGATGGCGGGTCGAGCCGGTATCAGGATCCGACGATGTACCTGAACGGAAACCGCACTGATGAAAAGGGGTACCTGGCGGATCTGATCACGCAGCGGGCGTGCGAGTATATCGACCAGCAGAAGAAAGGCCAGCCGTTCTTCCTGACGGTGAGCCACTTCAACCCGCACACGCCCTATGATGGGCATCCGCGGAAGTACTACGACATGTACAAGGACGCGAAGTTCGATACGTTCGGCATCCAAAGGCCGGCGGCGAACGCGCTTCGTGAAAAGGGCCTGATGGGCGACATGGTGGGGAATCTGAGGAAGTGCGCGGCGGCGGTAACGGCGCTTGACGACCAGTTGGCGGTGTTGCGGCGGAAGTTGTTCCAGAAGGGTTTCGTGGATGACACGTTGATCGTGTTCACCGGCGACAACGGGTATCTGCTTGGGCGTCACGGGTTGTGGAGTAAGGGGTTGGCGTCGGATCCGATCAACATGTATGAGGAAGTGGTCAAGGTTCCGATGATCTGGAGTTGGGCGGGGAAGACGCCGGTGGAGTCGGTGCGGCCGGAGATGGTGAGTTACTACGGCTTCCTTCCGACGGTCTGCGAAGCAGCGGGCGTGGCGGCGCCGGCGGACCGCGGCCTGTGCGGGAAGAGCTATCTCTCCCTGGTGACCAACTCGCCGCTGCCGAAGGGGGAGGTCTGGGAAGACATGGTCTTTGGGCATTTCCGGAACACGGAGATGGCGCGGGACAACCGGTTCAAACTGGTCCTACGCAACGACGGGGAAGGGCCGAATGAGCTGTTCGACCTGAGGAACGATTCGCTGGAAATGGCGAACCAGTACGATAATGAGCAGTTCATTACGGTGAAGCAGAGGTTGACCGCGCGGCTGGCGGCGTGGCGGGAGAAGACGAGCTAAGGGGTCAGAGGCGCCGGGATACCGGAAAACACGGGACCACACTGACGTCCTGGCGTGGCTGCCCTGCGATCAGAGGTTTGGGTTGCGACCCGACTGTTCCGCAGTAGCTCAGGCGGTCCAGAGTTGTCCACCAAGCTGAGTCTTCCCGGAATCGGATTGGCCAGTCCGGCGGTTGCTCGAACGTGTCACAGCCGGTTGCTTCAGCGAGAGGGTTTCGGCTGCGATAGTCTGAAATTAGATTCGTGATTGATCTGTTCACCATTCGGGCGGAGGCAGTGGGCGCTGAGTGCCGTGTTGTCGCGAACCGGCAGCAGGCGATCGACGTGATTGTGACGGCGCTGCAAGAGGAAGGGGTGGAGGACGAGCAAGGACGGTGGGCGGTGTGGGCTGATGAGGGATTGCTGCCGCCGGACGAACGGCAGAGGGTCTTGTCCCGCGCGCCGGGCGTGCGGTTTGACGTCACGAGGGATACCGCTGAGCAGGCGCTCGCCGGCATCAGCGAGATGGACTGGGGCGTGGCGCAGACTGGAACTCTGCTTAGCGATTCGAGTTCCGTGCGCCGCCGGCTGGCATCCACACTGCCGCCCGTCCATATCGCGCTGCTCCCTGTAAACCGGATCGTCAACGACATGGCGACGGCCCTGGCTCAGTTTGACGTCCGCAGGTGCGGTTACCTGGCGGCAATCACCGGGCCGAGCAGAACAGCCGACATCGAGCGCGTGCTGACCATTGGCGTACACGGTCCGCGAAGGCTTCTCATCCTCCTGATTCAGGAGTGGAGCAGCGGACGGGCCAAGGAATGAGCGAGTTCAAACGGGCAATCGAATCCGCGCTGGAAGATCCGACGCTCTCCGGCTCCCTGACGCGCTTTTCAGAGGCTTACCGGACCAGTCGCGCGCTGGCCTATGAGGGGATCGATTTCGCCGAAGTGCGCGGGCAGATCGCTGAGCGCAAGGGCTACGCCGCGGCGCACATGGAAGCACTCGCCCAGCGCTTTACAGAGCAGGCGGAAGCCGCGGGGGCGACGGTATTTCGCGCGAGGAGTCCGGAGGAGGCAAGGGACTACATACTCTCCGTCGCCAGGCGGAAGAACGCCCGTCTCGTTGTGAAGGCCAAGTCCATGGCGTCCGAGGAGATCCATCTTAATCCAGCGCTGGAGCAGGCAGGAGTCGAAGTTTGCGAAACCGACCTTGGCGAGTGGATTATCCAACTGGCGCATCAGCGGCCCTCGCACATGGTGCTGCCGGCGATCCACCTGACGCGGGATCAGGTGGCGGAGTTGTTCAGCCGGGAGACCCATGAACAGCTTGATAGCGATATTCCCCGGCTCGTCGCTGTCGCCCGGCGTGAACTGCGAACCAAGTTCCTTTCGGCGGATATAGGCATCACCGGCGCGAACATCGCCGTGGCCGAGACCGGCAGCCTGGTGCTGCTGACAAACGAAGGCAACGCGCGCCTGGTGACGACGCTGCCGGACACGCACATCGCGATCGTTGGCCTGGAGAAATTGGTCGAGCGGATGGAGGATATCCAGCCGATCCTGACGGCGCTGCCGCGGAGCGCGACGAGCCAGTTACTGACCAGCTACGTATCGATCATCACTGGCCCGGTGGAGAACACCGATGGCAGCCGCAAAGACCTGCACATCGTCCTGCTCGACAACCAGCGAAGTGAAATGGCGCAGGATCCGCTGTTTCGGGAGGCGCTGCAGTGTATCCGCTGCGGGTCGTGCCTGAATGTGTGTCCCATCTTTCGTCTGGTGGGCGGCCACGTGTTCGGCAAGGTTTATACGGGGGGTATTGGCGCGATTCTGACGGCGTGGTTTGACGCGCTCGAAGAATCGCGGGATATCCAGTCACTGTGTATCCAGTGCGGGACCTGCAAGGAGTTCTGCCCGGCAGGCATCGACATCCCTGGGTTGATTCGCGAAGTACGCGATCGCGTTGTCGCCGAGCAGGGAGTGCCGTTCATGCAGAAGGCGGTGTTCGCTCTGGTGAACCACCGGCGCGCTTTCCACTCCGCGTTACGCGCGGCCGCACTGGCACAGAAGCCCCTGGCCCGCGCAGGATTCATTCGACATCTGCCATTCGCGCTTTCCGGCCTGACGAAGGACCGGAGCCTGCCCGCGATCGCCGCGAGACCGTTCCGCGACCGGTTCGTCGAGATCGAGCAACCGGAATGCCAGGAAACCGCCGTGCTGTATGCCGGATGCCTTATCGACTTTGCTTACCCGGAGATGGGCGAAGCGGTGGTCAAAGTGTTGAACCATGCGGGCATCCGTGTCGCTTTTCCCGAGGAGCAAACCTGTTGCGGCGCGCCGGCCCGCTACGGCGGCGCTCCCGACGCGGCCGCGGAGGCGGCAGTTGCGAACGTGGAAGCTCTAACCGCGGTGAAGGCCGACTACATCGTCTCGGCCTGTCCTACCTGTACGGTTGCACTGAAGAGCGACTTCAGCGCGGTACTGCGCGACTCCGGGTCATCCGATCAGAAAGAAAAGGCGGGGCAAGTTGCGGCCAAGGCGGTCGACTTTTCCACCCTTGTCCTTCAACTGACCCGGCAGGGCAGGCTGAAGCTCGCTCAGCAGGACGACGGCGCCTCGGATGTCACCTACCACGACTCCTGCCACCTCAAGCGGACACTCGGGGTATCCGCGGAACCACGCGAATTGCTGGCGCTCGCCGGCTATGAAGTCCATGAGATGCCGGAATCGGATGTGTGCTGCGGCATGGGTGGATCGTATTCGCTGAAGTTGCCGTCCGTTTCGCGTGCGGTGCTCGAACGAAAGCTGGCCAACATTCGGTCAACCGGCGTGCCGGGAGTCAGCACGGACTGCCCTGGCTGCGTGCTGCAAATCCGTGGCGGCTGCGACGCGGCGGGCATGGATGTCAAGGTGCGTCACACGGCCGAGAATCTGGCTGACCGCCTGGAATAGGGCCGCTGAAACGTGCGGCGTCAGCAGGCCGCACAAAAGGCCGAGAGGTCCTACTGCTTGGCGCGCCGATTGGTTCCTGTGCTTCAAGAAGCCGGGTTGACGGCAGCGCCGCCGCCGCGGTGTTACAGGCAACGACGACCGCTTCCGCGTCTTGGCTCACAAGGAGATTTGAAATCTGAAACGCATACTCCGCCACCATTTCGCGTAGCTTGCGCCCATAGGGAACGCGCGCCGTGTCGCTCACATAAAGGAAGTCGCGGCAAGGCAGGTTTTTGCGAAGCGCCTCGAGGACCGTCAGTCCCCCACGCCCGAGTCGAAGACGCCGATCGGGCGCTGGGAGCCGGCGATCATGCTTGCGCCTTTGGCAGAGTCAGGAAACTGGCCCAGGCGCGAGCGTGTTCGGTTCCATCGAAAGCAGTGATGGTTGCCTCGGTCTCAATCAGGCGCTTGCTTCGTCTGACGACCCATCCTCGTATCTGGAAAGGAGTACCGGATTGGACGGGTAGCCTGAAACGGATTCGGAGTTCCGCGGTCAAGGCCTCGCTTCCTGTTGCCGCCACTGCTTTCGACATCGCCCCGTCAAGCACCGTGCTCACCACGCCGCCGTGGACAATCCCGCGAAAACCCTCCCACGCAGGGGCCGGAGTCCATGTGGCGGCCATGCCTCCGTCCACCTGAAGTTGGAACATGATCTTCAAGCCGGCCGGATTGTCCTGACCGCACAAGAAGCACGCAGACTGCGGGCGGGCGTATGGCTTTCTTTCCGTTAACCCGGCGGCAATTGTTGGCGGCATGATGACTGGCTCCTTGAGACGATTACGACTTACGATTTTCCGACGGTTCCTCGGGATGCCAGGCGCGATAGGTGTGATAACCGCCCGGCAAGTTCTTCACGTCGAATCCGTGCTGGCGGAGCAGGCGGCAAGCGTAGTAAGCGCGCTGCCCGACGCTGCATTTGACCCAGATCTCCCGGTCCCGCGGCAGCTCTTCCAGGCGATCGCGCAGTTGGCCCAATGGGATGTTGACCGCTCCATCGACGCTGCCGGCTCTGAACTCGGCCGGCTCCCGAACATCCAGGCAGAACACATCCCCGGCATGTACGTCTTTCCATTGCGCCTGGGAGACGTCGCCATGCACGACGTTGGCCGCCACCATGCCGGCCATGTTAACAGGGTCCCTGGCGGCTCCATATTGCGGGGCGTAGCAGAGCTCGGCTTCTTCCAAATCGAACACAGTCGCCCCCATTTGAATCGCCATCGAGATGACGTCAATCCGGCGTTCGGCGCCTTCCTCTCCCACGGCTTGCGCGCCGAGGATCAGGCCGTCCGTTTTGCGGAAGATCAGCTTCAAGTGAATCGGCTTGGCGCCGGGGTAGTAACCGACATGGTGGCCGGGGTGCAGATGCACGGCCTCGAAATCCTTGATCCCCGACCGGCGAAGAGACCTTTCCGTTGCTCCGGTCAAGGCTACAGTCAACCCGAAGAACCCGCAGACCGCAGTCCCCTGGACGCCTCTGAAGTGGGAACCGCGGCCGCTGATCACCTCGGCGGCGATGCGCCCTTGGCGGTTCGCGGGGCCGGCGAGCGGGATCGATTCCCATTGCCCAGTGATCACGTTCCTGACCTCGACGGCGTCGCCTACGGCCCAGATTTGGGGATCGCTGGTGCGCATTTGATCGTCCACGCGGATTCCTCCGCGGTCTCCGATCTCGAGCCCGGCGTTCCGGGCGAGGCTGGTCTCGGGCCGCACGCCGATGGCCAGAATCACGATGTCCGTTACGAATTCCTTGCCACTCTGGGTGCGGACGGTCAGGCTCCCGTCTGGAGCTTGCTCGAATCCTGCAACCCCGTCTCCGAGTTGGAGGCGGGCCAGATGCGGAACCAGGCGGCGGCGGACATACTCGGCCATCTCCGAATCGAGCGGCGGCATGACCTGCCGCGCCATCTCGACCAGGGTTACCTCCAAACCGCGGTGGACGAGGTTTTCGGCCATCTCAAGGCCGATGAAGCCACCACCGATGACGACGGCCCGCCGGGGATTCCGGGACTCGATCCATTCCCGCACCTGACGGCTGTCAGGAACAGTCCGCAAGGTGAAGATACCTGGAGAGTGGATGCCCGGAAGGGGCGGGCGAATCGGAGCCGCGCCCGGCGACAAGACCAGGGCGTCATAACGCTCCCGGTATTCAAGGCCGGTGGAGTGGTCTCGAACGACGACCTCGGATGCCTGGCGGTCGATCGAGGCCGCCTCGTTGAGCGTGCGGACGTCGACGTTGAACCGCTCGCGGAACAACTGAGGCGTGGATACCAGCAGCTTCGCCTCATCCCGGATGACATCGCCCACATAATAGGGCAGCCCGCAATTGGCGAACGAAACATACGGTCCGCGCTCGAGGAGAATAATCTCCGCGGACTCGTCCAAACGGCGAAGGCGCGCGGCGCAACTTGCGCCGCCGGCCACACCCCCAATGATCAAAACTCGTTTTTTCGCCATGCGCTTACTTGGCGAGCAGCTTCATGATCGCGGCGCGAAGCGGCTCTTCTCCTTTCCATCCCACATCGATCGAATTGATCTTTCCCATACGATCCAGTAACACCAAGGTTGGCACGAGGAATGGCCTTTCCGGTGGATGCTTCAGGTAAGTGTCCACGTCCGCGCGGGATGCCGTCCCCAGTGTGAACGTCAAACCATGCTCCCGGCCATAGTCTTTCAACGGGGAGGGCGAGTCCAGATTGAGGGCGATGCAGATAGGCTGAAAGCCCTTCGGCCCCAATTCCCTATACAACTTCTGAATCCCGGCCGACACCATCCTGCAACTCGGGCAGACCGTGGTCATGAAGTCCAGAAGAACCACTTTGCCCTTCATCCGGTCGACTCTCAGCGGCTTGCCGCCGGCGGTGTGCACTTCGAGCGGCGGGTTCGGCATCATGACCTTCTTCGGCGGGTCTCCAGCAGGTTGCGAAGCGGTTGTCCAGGGGCAGAAGGCGAGTGCGATCGCCATCGAAAGAAACAATGGGCGTCCGATGTTCATTTGCGTTTCCCTTGATGACAGGCTCTCAACAATCCGCTACACCCCAGCCGAAGACACCTCTGGCGCCGCAATGCTCAGTTGGGGCTTGGGTTCCCGCCTTCCGGAGACCGGTTGAACGATTGGAGCGAGAGATAGCTGAGCCCGAAACGTTTGATGTTGTCGAGTTGCTTGTCGAACTCGTCGAAATGCCGCTCCTCGTCCTGCACAAGTTGCTCGAACATCTCTTTGGAGACCGAATCGGCGCTCGCACCGCAATGAAGCGCGTCGTCGTTATTGGCCTTGGCGCTCTCCTCTTCCATCTGCGCGGCCTTGGCGAGCATCTGTTCCGGTCCCGGGATTCGCTCCACTTCTCCAGCAACCGTCATGTTCACCTCCCCCTTGAGAAAGAGGATGCGTTGAGCGAGGCGCTCGACGTGCCCCAACTCCTGGATGGCGATCCCTTTGAAAAGCACGGAAAGCGGCCCCAATCCCTGGCCGTCCAAGTGGAAATTGCAGTACATGTACTGGCGGACGGCTTGCAACTTGCCGGCAACCGCGGTGTTCAGCAACTCGATGCTTTTGACTTTGTCCATGGATTGCCTCTCGACTCTTTCACGGTACCAGCGGCGTGATACTAAGTGCAACATGCACCTAAACCAACAAGAGAGATCCCCCGGCCTTGCCGGAGTGGTAGTAGAAGTCTGACAGTCCCGGGAATGTGCATCACATTGGCCCCTGTCCTGCGTTTGAGAAATTGTGGCCAGCCGACGCCGTCGCCGCCATCCGCTTGCGGTTTTGTTTGGACGATTGCGATGAGGCCCCTTTGAGAGGCCCGCAATCGCAAAGCCTGCGGCTCTGCCGGAGGATACTTACTACCCTCCACACTGGGCGTAGGCCCGGACCCGCGGCCGCACATGGAGATCAGGAACAAGCTGCTGCCGAGTTGTCAGAGGAATGCAGCAGCGCCAACCGGTCGCCATCCATTGGGAACGAATGCGATTCGGGGGAGAACTCCGTCATGCGTGGTGTCTTGAGGGAATGCTACGTGGCGGCCCCGCCCCAATCGCTGGGTCTCATCCCGCGTATCAATGGGCCAAATCCCACTACCCCGACGCGACAGTTTTCTTATGTTGTTCAAAATAAACATATAAGCGATGGCATATGGAATGCAATCAGTCTCATGTGCAGAAGACAATTGAGACTGGCGCCTTGCCCGGCAACGATCTCTCGCAGCACTTGGCCGAGGCCGTCATAGCCATCGGGGCCGGGGGTGCCGTTGAGCGAATAAACCCGGCCGCTGAGCGCCTGTTGTTGATTTCGGAGGCAGACGCGTTCGGGAGACCCTGTCACGAGGTGGTACGCTCCAGCCTTTGCCAGACAGCCTGCCCGAAGGACCGGGTTCTGTCCAGCGGGGATGCCGTCACCAGCTTCGATGTCGAACTCCGCAGTGACGGTCCTGACCCGCGCCGAGTTTGCATCCTCTCCTCCGTGGTTCGCGATCCAGGAGGAGCCGCCACCAGCATCGTCGAGACCATTCGCGACGTCACGGAGATCGTTCGGGGCATTGAACGGCAGAAGGCCGCCGCCGTCATGGCGCGCCAAACCGCCGAGTGGCTCAGCGCCGTCGTTGACACCATCGTGGAGGCCGTCATCACCAGCGACACCGCGATCCGCATTACCAGTTTCAACCGCGCCGCCGAACTGCTGACCGGCTACAGCCGCGACGAAGTCCTGGGCCGTTCCTGCAAGGATGTCTTCTCCACTGGTTTTTGTCCCCTCGAGGAGACTCTTGCCAAGGCCACTGGCTTGCCTGGTATCGAAACCCGCATGCGCGCCAAGGGAGGCCGCATGTTGTCCGTCTGGCTTACCACCGAAATGCTTCGCGACAACGAGGGCCAGGCTATCGGCGCGATTCAGTTGGTCCGCGACCGCTCAGCCCTGGGTGGTGGAGCCGTACCTGGTGACGGACGCCACCAGCCTCCGCCGCTCGTCGGCGATAGCCCAGTTATCCACCAACTCTGCCGCTGGATCGATCAGCTCGCTTCCACCGACTCCACGGTCTTGCTGACCGGAGAATCCGGCACCGGCAAGGAGCTTGTCGCCGAGGCGATCCATTTCCGATCCACCCGCAGGGACAAGCCCCTCATCAAAGTCAACAGCGCCGCCCTGCCTGAGACTCTGCTTGAAAGCGAACTGTTCGGCCATCTCCGCGGCGCTTTTACCGGCGCCGTTTCGGACCGCGCCGGACGATTTGAACTCGCCCATCGCGGAACACTCTTCCTCGACGAAATCGGCGACCTGCCCCTTCCACTCCAAGCCAAACTGTTGCGCGTCCTTCAGGACCGTTGCGTTGAACGCCTTGGCTCGGGTAAGCCTGTCCCCGTCGACATTCGAGTGATCGCGGCCACAAACCGCGACCTACGCCAAATGGTCGCGAATCAGCAGTTTCGGGAAGACCTCTACTACCGCCTCGCTGTCATCCCCGTCGAAGTTCCACCCTTGCGCGACCGGCGCGAGGACATCCCCGCACTGATCGAGTCGATCTTCGCCAAACTCGCCGCGCGCGGCCTGCCCGTGGCCGCGGGCGTATCTTCATCGGCCATGGCCACGCTGATGAATCACGCCTGGCCCGGCAACGTCCGCGAACTCGAAAACGCACTCGAATACGCCAGCATTCGCTCCGGCGTCAACCGCATTGAGCCGGCCCACCTGCCGCCCTCCATCCACGCAGTCCGGTCTTCGGGCCGTGCCGCAGCCCATTCCGAGGCGGAACGCAACCGCATCCGCGCCGCTCTCCGCCCTTCCAGCAACGCCGCCGAGGCCGCTGCCCGTCTCGGCATCAGCCGAGCCACGCTGTTCCGGCGGATGAAGGCGCTCGATCTCAAAGTCTCCAGGGGACAGTCGCAAGAGTCTCATCGCTGAGACTCCGCGCCGTTCGCAGTCTGCCCGCTCGCCGTGTGTCTTCAACAAGATAAAAAGGTCTTGGATTGGTCCTGCAATTGCAGCCTTTTGTCTGTGATGACAAGTCCCTGCTTCAGGGGAGACGCTCGATCCATGCCCTTCCTCCCACTCAACCTCATATTCGTTCTAATGATCACGGGCGGCTTGCTGGCTGGTGGCCAGAAGAAAGCCGCAAAAGTTCAGGCGAAGTCCTCCGGCGCTCCGGCGGACGCCGCCTTTTCGGGCGACAAGTCCTGCGTCGATTGCCATTCGGACAAGTCCGAACAGTTCGCCGCCAGCCCGCACGGCCGCTTGAAGGACTTCGAACTGGGCGGCGCGACCGGACGTTGCGAATCCTGCCACGGTCCGGCGAGTAAGCACATTGACGCTGGCGGCGATGCCAACCTGATCAACGGCTTCAAGGATGTCGAGGCGCGCCAGACCACCCGCGCCTGTACCGCCTGCCACGGCGACAACACGGCGATGAGTTGGAAGGGCAGCGAGCATCAGATGGCGGGTATCACGTGCACCAACTGCCATACGATTCACCAGGCCCGCCGCATCACCACCCCGATGAGTCGTCCGCTTGAAGGCGCCAACCCAATGCGCATCAGCCGGCAGACCGCCCCGCCCCCGCGCGCTTCACTCAAGAAAGCCGAACCCGACCTCTGTTACGACTGCCACCGCGAAAAACGCGCTCAAATGAACATGACCTCCCACCACCCCGTGCGCGAGGGCCGCATGACCTGTTCATCCTGCCATAACACCCACGGCGGCCAGACCTCTCATCTGCTCAAGAACTCCGAATCCGAAAAGGCCTTTTGCACCAACTGCCATCCCTCCAAGCAAGGACCCTTCGTCTTCGAACACGCCGCCGTTGAAGAGGGCTGTAACGTCTGCCACCAGCCTCACGGAACGGTGGCCGACAACCTCCTCAAGCAGAACGAACCCTATGTCTGCCTTCAGTGCCATGAAGCCCATTTCCACCTCGGGCGTGAAGGCGCCACGACCCCGGTCTATACCGCCACAGGAGGCTCCACCAATCCCAATGGCCTCGCCGGTTGGCGTAAGGCCTTCGGCTCGAAATGCACCCAGTGCCATTCCCAGATTCACGGCTCCGACCTGCCGTCGCAGGGCATCACCAGCCGCGGAAAGGCGCTGACCCGGTAACCAGGATTCCTCTAATGAAGCAACTTACTGTTCTCTTTCTCATCTCATCGCTCCTGCTTCCACCCGCTCCGGCGCAGCAGGCAACTCCAGCCGCCGCGGCCGAAAAGCCCGCGACCGATCAACCCGCCACCTCCACCGCGCTTTCCGGCGGCAGCATCTTCTTCGGTACGCGCGCCCTCGACAACTCCGATTGGCCAGGCCGCGTCAATGAATACGAGGCCAACAAGAGCGGCATCCGGCCCGCCCTCGGTTTGAACCTCTGGTATAGCCGCGACTCCTACTTCTTCGATTTCTCAGGTGAGAATCGCGGCGACTCCCGCGCCCAGTCCTATTACCTCAACGCCGACCTCAACAGGCGCCTCCGCATCCGTTCAAGCTATGATCGCTTCCTCCACCGCCTTGATAACGACCCACTTACCAACCTCGACGTCGCCAAGGGCACCGTCGTCGTCAGCCACGACGATCTCGCTCCCAACCGCGCCTTCGTGACCGGTCGCAGCGAGCTGAATACCGAACTGAGCGGCTACATCAATTCCTGGCTCACTTGGCGCGCCTCGCACAGGTTCCTTCAGATCCACGGCGATATCCAGACGCGGTCGATTTCCAAGTGTTCGAGCTGCCACGTCACCGCCCGTTCCACCCGCATCGATCAGCGAGCTCAGGACGTCTCGGCTGGTCTTTCGGCGCGCCTCGGCCGCAAGGCTTCGCTGCACTACGACTTCACCAGCCGCCAGTTCCGCGAGCACGGCGAGACGCCCTACAACCAGTACGACGTCGCCCAGCACCCAGGCACGCTAAGCCGCATGTTCCTCAACCGGGTCATCTTCGACGGCACCACCAACGGCAAGATGCCCTATGCCCGCGTCCCCGGGTTCCGTAAGGAAACCCACGATGTGAAACTCAATGTCGACATGCCCGCCGAGGCCCAGTTGGTCGCCCAATTGCTCAAGACCACGGCCCGCAACACCGACACCAATCTGAACCTGGACGTTCTGGCCTGGAGCGGCCGCTACACGCTGCCACTGGGCGAACGCGCCAATGTGAAACTCCAGTTCCGCAAGGTCGATATGGAATCCGAGGACGTCTTCGTCGAACTCCAGGAACCTATCGCGCCCGAGGGTCCGCAGATCGGCAAGACCTATTCTGGGGCCTACCCAGCCTTCGGCCAGCTCGACTACACCCGCGGCTCGACCATCAACCGACGGGACATCGCTGCCACAATCGAGGCCAACGTCCGCCTGGCCCGCCTCACCACACTCAAGGGCGGCTACGAATTCCGGTCCATCCGCCGCGATAACTTCGAAGTCGACCGTACCGACCGCAACCGGCTCAATCTACTGTTCACATCCCGGAAGTCAAACGACTGGAAGACCCGCATCCGCTACACCTTCGATGACATCGACCAGCCCTTCCTCCACCACAAGGCCGCCCTAGCGCCTGCTTTGCAGTTGACGCCCAGCGCCGGCACCCCGCCCTCGCCGCTGGCCGGATTGCAGTACTTCGCCCTTTACGCCGCGCGTCAGGCCGACCTCACCAACCAGCCGACGCGCAGCCAGTTCTTCGAACCCAGCTTCTCCTGGACGCCCTCGCCCAAGGCGGCGCTCAATTTCCATTACCGCTCCAGGCAGGAAAAGAACGACGACCTCAACTTCAGCATCTACAAGCACGACAGCCATAGCCCCGGCGTCGAACTCTGGGTCTCGCTGCTCGAACGCTTGAATTTTACAGCCTCCTATCAGTTGCAGTACGACAAGTCGGACACGCTATTCGTGATCCCTGTCTTCGATGGTTGAGCGGGCGGAGTCACCGTGGGCCAGTTTGGCTCACTCTATGACCAGATGGACTGGTCCGCTCGCAACCATAACGTTTTTGCCGCTGTAAACTTTGAGATCAACTCCAAGTGGTCTTTGTTCGAGAACTTCATCTGGAACCGCGGCCGCGGCCAAATGGCCGGCATCGCTCTGGACCACAGCAAGGTCCCGGCCATCCCGCCCGGCTTCAACTACGCGGCCATGTCCGAGTTGGGGAAGTTTTCCGCCCTCAACGCGGACCGGACGCAGAACATCACGGGAGTGAACTACCAGATCTCGGAGAAATGGGCGGCCAACGCTACCTACTTCTTCGGCCAGTTCAAGGACAAGTCGCCCTATCTGCTTGACGCCACCGGGCGTACGCAGGGCGTCGAGTTCGGTATCAACTATATGTTTTGAGCAACTCCTTGGCCGGCCCGGGTCCTGAACAAGCCCGGGCCGGCCGTTTTTTGCACTCAGGTTGTAGGGGAAAGGTAGAGGCTCAGCGTCGAGTGGCTCGCGCCGGGCGAGGCTGAGCGGCGTTCTGCTGCTTGCTTAGTTGCCGTGAACGGCGCGGTTCAGTCAGCCCTTCAGGCCTGTGTCCGGCATCGCGGGCGGTTCGATGTCGAGAGTCCGCCAGGTTTCCCCTTGACGGCTTCGCCAATGTTGACCACAGTCCGCGTGGCCAACATGGCTTCGGCTGAGAGTTGGGTTAGACCCGCTGTGCCGCTCGGAACCGCCTAATTAGTGATCACAGGCGTCCTGGCCCGTAACCAAGCCCCCATCCAGATACTGTCTGACCAGGACCTCGGCGCTTTCCGCGGGCGCGCCGGTGAGGACCTCAATCGCGGCTTCTTGAAACAGCGAGTGCGCACGAGAGCCCATACCCCCGGCGATCACGAGGCTGACGCCCCGCTCCTTCAGCCATGGCGGCAACAGGCCGGGTTGGTGCGCCGGAGCCTCAACCTCGGATGACGCCGTGATCTGTCGTGTGACGGGATCCACGTCGACGAGGGCAAACTTCTCACAGTGCCCAAAGTGTTGGGCTAAACGCCCGTCTGCCAGGGGAATCGCGATTTTCATGATTCGTTCTTTCCTTTCCAATGACTGTCACCGGAGTACGGCGAAGGGGGATCGTTCTTTCAGGATGGCGCGCTCGGCCGCGACCCAGGCGTTGACTAGGCTCCGGCGGAGAGCCGCGCTGGCGCCGGCGAGAACGGGAAGACCTGCCATCTGCGACTTGGTGAATGCCGGATCGTAATCCACACGCCCCAGAACATCGCTGCCGGTCGCCGCTGCGTATTCCTCGATCCGGGAGGCGACGTCAGGATTAATGTCCGCCTTGTTCACCACGATCCCTGCCGGGATGCCAAAGTGTCCTGCGACGGCAGCCACGCGTTTGAGATCCGCGAAGCCCGACAGGGAGGGTTCGGTCACCAGCAGTGCGTAATCGGCGCCGGTGAGTGAGGAGATCACGGGGCAACCGATTCCAGGGGGACCGTCCACAAGAATCCAGGACGCCCCACTTTCAGCGGCAAGCTCTCTTGCCGCCTGCCGCAGTGTCGAAACCAATTTGCCCGAGTTCTCATCGCCGGGATGGAGCCGGGCGTGAACCATGGGGCCGAGGTGCGTGCTCGAAACGAACCAATGCCCGCAGATGTGCGACTCCATGGCGACTGCTTTCACCGGGCAGATCCACTCACAGACACCGCAGCCTTCGCATCGCAGAGGCTTTACTTCAGCAACGCCACCAGCCTGGATAGCCTCAAACCGGCAGGCCTCCCAACACAATCCACAACCGTTACAGATCGTGGGGTCGATCCGCGCCTTCATGCCTCCGACGAACTCATGCCGCTCCTGGACGGCCGGATTCAGTAGCAGATGCAGATTCGCGGCGTCCACGTCGCAGTCGACCAGCACGGGCCCATCCAGCATGGATGCGAAGGCTGCCGTAAGGCTGGTTTTGCCCGTTCCGCCCTTGCCGCTCAAGACTGCGATCTCCCTCATGCAAGGACCTCCGCCGTCAGGTAAGCTCCAATCGCCTCGATCTCCGCTCGAAATCCAGGCACGGTATCGACCGGCAACTCGCCCCGGGAGTAGGCCTCGGCGACTTTCCTGTCATCGGCGATTCGTCCGGCGATGGGAAGTCCCACGGAGGCGCAGTAACGGTCAATGCGGTCGTCGCCCGACCCGTCCCGGTTGATCACGACCGCAATCCTCGAGCCGAGTATCTGCGCCGTATCAACCGCCAAACGGAAATCACTCAGCCCGAACGGGGTTGGCTCAGTGACCAGCAGGACCCAATCGACGCCTTCCATGGTAGCGACGACCGGACAACTGGCGCCTGGCGGCGCGTCGAAGATCGCTACCTCAACGGCTGCCTCCCTGCGCCTTACCGCGCGGATGACTTGCACTGTGGCGGTTTCGCCGGCATGCAACCTGCCCTCGGTGAACCGGATTTTCCCAGCATGCCCTTCCGCGATCTCACCCACCATGCGCTGCGATTCCGAGATTGCGCCCACAGGACATGCGCGCGTGCAGCCGCCACAACCGTGACAAAGCTCCGGAAACACCAGCACCTTTTTCGGGGTCGTGGCGATTGCGTGAAAGCGGCACACGTCACTGCACCGGCCGCAACGGTTGCAAAACGAATCGTCAACCACTGGGGTGGGGCGGGTTACTTGTTCGACCAAGTCGATCCGGGGCTGTAGGAGTAATCCCGCATTCGGCGCCTCGACGTCGCAATCGAGCAGATGCACGGAGAGTTCCCTAGCCAGAACGACGGCGAGGCTGGTGGCTACTGTTGTCTTGCCCGTCCCGCCTTTGCCGCTGGCCACTGCAATACGAGTCATTCGAGACAACCCTGGCTCGTCTCTGGCAGCGGGCGCGCACACAGACTGATTGGAAGCCTGAGGAGCATCTTCATGGAGACTGGCGGAGTCGAAGAGATCACCTGAGCCCGTGGGTCCGCTGGTCTATTCCTCAACTTCCTTTCCGCCGCCAAGCGTGGAGATCTGGCGCTTGATGTTCGCCAATTGAGCCTCTAGAAAACTCGCCTCCTTCTCCAGGGTAGTCTTCTGATCCGCGACCGGGACACTGCCCTGCCGCCGGCCGAACTGGTTGCGGCGTCCCACACCGCCGCCTTGTCCGAAGCCTCCCCGCCGGCCCGCGCATGTCCCTCTCCCCTTACCCCTGCCTGGCCCATCGCCAAGCGGTCCAGTACCATCTCTAAACGGCATTTCTATCTCCTTTCGAGGACTTGCGTCACTTCGCAAAAACTTGTCAATGCTGGCCGTCGGAGCCGGTGATTTCCACCAAACTCCCGTTTTGGAAGGCTGCGAGGGCCTCCGCCGCGGTCCGGCCATCGCCGCGGAATACTTGCACACCCCCTGCCGACAGCACCCGGAATGCCTTAGGGCCGACATGTCCTGAGATCACGATTCCGGCGCCGTGCCGGCAGACCGTCTCGGCAGCCTGGATGCCCGCTCCATGCGCGGCGGTCAGGGACTGCGTATTATCTACCGGCTCCCAACTGCCATTCCCGGTATCGAACACGAGGAAGTGCGAGGCGCGGCCGAAACGGGGGTCCACTTCGCTCTCCGGCGTGATGCCTCTTGCGCTCACAACGACCTTCATTCGCAATCTCCTTGTGTGATACCGTATAGGTGTAACTCACACTTAGAGTACACTGTCTCTTACTCTCTAGTCAAGGATCGCGACAGTGGAGTTGGAAAGTCGAGGTTTCGAGAAAGATCCTCCCCTTCACGGACCCACCCTATGCGGTTGCGGTGCACCATGGCCGGGCAGTCGCAGCGTTCAATTCGGGGGAGATGGAGGGCGAATCCTACAACGATTCACTCAGGAGCCTCGGCCACTTGGACTGAGGGCGCATGGAGAAAGGAAAGGCGGTATGGTGTGGCAATGATCAGACGGCTCCGGATCACGGTACTGGTGGACAATGCCGTCGCCTCAACCGGCGTCTTGGCTGAGCACGGCCTGTCCATACTGATTGAGGCCGACGACCGGCGGATTCTCTTCGACACCGGCCAGGGGCTGGTATTGCGCGACAACCTGTCTACTCTGGGGACCTCTCTGGACCCGCTCGATGCGCTGGTGTTGAGCCATGGTCATTACGACCACACCGGTGGCATTCCGGCGGTTCTGGAAACCGTCCGCCCCACTGCAATTTGCCTCCATCCCGCCGCGCTGGAAGCCAAGTTCGCCAGGCGTGAGAAGCCGCCATTCCGGTCCATTGGCATCCCGGATCGCTCACGCGCGGCGCTGGACGGGGCGATGGAGCGGGTGGTCTGGACACGCGCCGCCACGGAGATCGTCCCGGGAGTCTGGTGCACGGGCGAAATCCCCAGGTCGAACCCGGAAGAGGAAGGCGAGCAGCCGTTCTTTCTCGATGAAGAGGGGTGCAGCCAAGACCCCCTGATTGACGATCAGGCGCTGTTCATTCAAACCGCTCGCGGGCTGGTCCTCGTCGCCGGGTGCGCTCACGCCGGAGTGGTGAACACGGTGGACCATGTCTGCCGCCTGTCTGGCCGAACCGAAGTCCTGGCGCTGCTCGGCGGTCTCCACCTGGGCGCGGCTTCGCGCAAGAGGCTCGAAAAGCCAGGCAGCGCTCTCGGCCGCCGCAACTTCAAACTCATCGCGCCTTGCCACTGCACCGGCCTGAGTGCGCAGTCTTACTTCCGCGCCCGGTTCAATTCCCTCGTCCGCGATGTGGGAGCCGGCAGCAGCTTTGTTTTCGAATGAATAGTCCACAGCACTTCCTGACCAACCGCAGACGCTTCAGCTCGCTGCTGGCTCTGGCCCCCTGGGCGCGGAGTTCGGCCCAGGCAGAAGAAAAGACCTTATCTATGACTCAACAACTCAGCATCGAACCGATCGGAGTGATCGAGACTCCTTTCCGCGAACCCGCGGGCACGCCCATCCAACCTTCGCGGGCAAACGGGGCGCGCGGAAGGGTCCACATCGATCCACGCCTGCATGCCGGTCTGAAGGACCTGGAGGGCTTCGAACGTATCTGGCTCATCTACTGGTTTCACAAAGCGCCCGGTTCCAACCTGCTGGTCACGCCATTCCTCGACACCCGTCAGCGTGGCGTCTTTGCCACGCGCGCTCCCGCCCGTCCGTCTCCCGTCGGCATCTCAGCGGTCCGGTTGCTGGCGATTCATGGAGGAATAATTGATGTTGAGGACGTGGATATGCTCGACGGCACACCCCTGCTGGACGTCAAACCTTACGTTCCGGAATTTGATTCCTACCCCGATAGCCGGGCCGGCTGGTTAAACGAATCGAATTCCCGGCGCCGTGTTGCGGATGAGCGGTTCGAGGGCAGCCCCGGCGCGAAAGAACACGAGAGGAAGTAGGGCGGATCATAATTCAACTGGTACGCGACAGCCTGATGATCACCGGCTTCGTCGCCGGGATGATGCTCCTGATCGAATACCTCAATGTTCTGACCAGCGGGCATTGGGGACTATGGCTGAGACGGGGCCGGTTCGCCCAGTACCTTGTGGCCGCTCTTCTCGGCGCCATACCCGGATGCCTTGGTGCATTCACGGCCGTAGCCCTCTATTCCCACGGAGTCATTTCTTTCGGGTCGGTCGTTGCTACGATGATCGCGGCCAGCGGCGATGAGGCCTTTGTCATGTTGGCTCTCATTCCGAAAACGGCTGTTGTGCTCGCGGCCATCATGTTCGTCCTCGCCGTCTTTGCGGGTTTCGCGATCGACCTCATCGCGGAAAAGCGTGTGATCACCTGGCCCCGCTGCGAGGCGCTTGTCATTCACGAGGCGGAGAGAATCCCATGGTTCACCCCAACTGAGGTTCTCACACAGTGGCGGGACTGCTCAGCCGCCCGTGGAATCCTGTCCACGGCTCTCGCGCTTTTCGCCGCCGCTATCGCCACGGGCCAGTTCGGGCCTCCCAGTTGGAACTGGATCCGGGTCAGCTTGATCGCCGTGTCCACAGCCGCGCTTTTTGTCGTCGCCACCGTACCCGATCATTTCCTTGAAGAGCACCTCTGGCGGCACGTCGCACGCAAACACGTGCCGCGTGTCTTCCTGTGGACCCTCGCCGCGCTCGTTCTGAGCGGACCCATCGAGCAGTATTTTAGGCTCAACGGCTCGGCCCATCAGAGCAATTGGCTTCTACTCCTGATGGCTTGTTGCATCGGCCTGATCCCCGAGTCGGGTCCCCACCTGATCTTTGTCACTCTCTATGCCCAAGGCGCCCTGCCGTTCGGCGTCCTGCTGGCGAGTTCCATTGTGCAGGACGGGCATGGAATGTTGCCGATGCTGGCGCATTCAAGGCGAGCGTTCATTGCCGTCAAGGCGGTCAACTTTATCCTGGGCCTGACTGCGGGGGCCGTCGCGATGGGCCTGGGATTCTGAGTGCGTGGATGGAAAGGACCCGATCAATGGCCCTTACACCTGACATCATGCGCGAAACGATCAAGGCCGTTGTCGTGGTTCAGGCGATCGCCATCGCCCGCGCCGTGATAGCCCCAGTAAGTGGAATGTACATCTATTTCGTGGCGGTGCTATCCTCAACTCGACAAGGGTTTGTTTGGGAATCGCCCGAATGGGGAGGACCAGTTGCCAAGAAGAATGTGCGCGCGGCACGGCAAGGACCACCCTTGCACCTGCGCCATGGGAAATCTCTACCGGTTTGTGGAACCAGTCGTGCTCCTGCTGTTGAGGCAGAAGGGACATTCCTACGGATACGACTTGGCAGGGGACTTGCATGAACACGCCCTCACCGACGCGGAAATTGAGCGGGCCGCGCTTTATCGGACGCTCCGCCAGTTGGAGATGAACGGCAATGTGGCTTCCGAGTGGGAAACGGATGGGAGTGGCCCTGCACGCCGTGTATACAGGTTGACTCAACAAGGCGAGTTGCATCTGGAGGAGTGGGCCACGGTTCTCGACCATGTTTCGAAATCGATGGCTCAATTCGTCAGGAAAGCTCGATCATCAACGGGCAGGCAGGGCGCCGCGAAGGCGAAGCCGGCGAGACCAGAGAAGAGTTCGCCGGCTCGTCAGTAGTCGAGGCGCTTTTCCGCCTCTCGGAGGGCTTTCGGCATTTCAGGCTCATAGCCGATTCCCGCCCCAGGTCCCTGAGTGCCAGCCGCGACTCGCGCATGTCCGTTCGGTCACGGCCGCATCTGACGGCCGGCCTCCACCAAGGCATCCCCGTTCTTTCGGAATCGGATCACCGTTGCCCCAAATCGAGTTTGCGGACTCGCAGGCGTTGGCGAGGCGGACGCCCTCATGGTCCAGCCGCATCGTCCGAAATCTTCTCTGCGTCACCACGCATCCAGGGCTGCATCCAGTTAAGTTAGGGCGTCTCGAATTTCATGACAACTCCTCGGCGAGTGAGGCTTGATCTTCACGCGGACTTTGGTCGAGCCGGCGACCCTCTCGCGTCGCTCATCCTGCCAGGATTCCTGATTGACCGCGCCGTACGGCGTCTGGGGTGGCTGGGCCTTCTCTTCTGCGTCACCTTTCTGTCCTGGCAGCTCATGAACCGCCATCTGCAGCCCGCCTGGATGTTCTCACCCACCGTACCCTACTTTTTCGAGGCAACCACGGTCTTGGGGTGCGTGGTCAGCGGTGCGATTGGCTATTTCGCCCTTCGAACTCGAGCCTCCGCGCTGTCCAAGTTGCGCTCCGGACTGCTCCTCCAGATCATCGGAGGGTTTGTTCTCTCGCTCGCGGAACACTCCAATCCGATTCTCCCCGGACATGTGATCCACAGCCCTTCGGCCGTCGTTGCCTGGATCGCTCTGTTCGCGCTGGCGGTCCCCGCTCCATTCCGTTGGGTCCTTGGCGGCGCATTGGTGACAGCCGCGATGGCGCCGGCCGGTCTGTTGGTAAACGTATTCGCTGGGAATGTCCCTTCGCCTTCGGTTGCGCAGTGGCTGCTCCGGTTCTTTCCAGTCTTCGCCATTGCCGGCTGGGCGGCCTTTCTTGCCCGGCTCCTCTATGAATTGGGGTCCGAAGCGCAACTCGGCAAGGAACTCGGCATCTACCACCTGGAGGAGCGAATCGGACAGGGCGGCATGGGTGAAGTATGGAGGGCGACGCACCGCCTGCTGGCGCGGCCCACCGCGGTCAAAGTGATTCGAGCCGATGTTATCGCACACAAGTTTGATCCGGAATCCCAGGTGGTCTTGAAGCGCTTCGAACATGAGGCCAAGGCACTAGCATTGTTGCACTCGCCCCACACAATCGCGCTGTTTGACTATGGCCGCAGCGAATCGGGATCGATCTATTACGCCATGGAACTGCTGACCGGCTATGACCTCGATTCCTTCGTCAGACGTTTCGGACCGATGCCCGCGGCGCGGGTCGTCTCCGTCCTCCGTCAAGCCTCGCTGTCCCTGGCGGAAGCTCATTCTGCTGGCATCCTCCATCGGGACATCAAGCCGAGCAATCTGTTCCTCTGTGTTCTTGGCGTCGAGAAGGACTTCGTGAAGGTCCTGGACTTCGGCTTGGCCAAGGCTCTCCGGCCCGTGGATTACTCGCTTGTGACGGAAGTTGGCGCAACGCTGGGCACCCCCGCGTTCATGTCGCCGGAGCTGGTGAAGGGCGCAACGAATCTGGACGCACGCGCTGATCTCTACTCGCTCGGTTGCGTGGCCTACTGGCTCCTGACGGGAGAGCTCGTCTTCCCCAACCGTCACGGCCTGGGGATGGCGATCGCGCACGCGCAGGAAACTCCGGTTCCGCCTTCACAGAGGACCGTCACGCCAATCCCGGTTGTTCTGGACAACCTGATCATGCGATGTCTGGAAAAGGACCCTCTAAATCGCCCCGGCTCGGCGCGGGAGTTCATGGCCTTGCTGGACGAGTGTCCGCTCCCTGACCAATGGACCGCCAGGGATGCGGATCGCTGGTGGTTGAGCCACGGCCCGGCGATCGAATCTGCCGGGCCGTGAACGATTTGAGCGGGTCGCCCGCTCGCAGCTACTTCTGCGGTTGAGCCGGACTCGCCTGCTGTTGGAAACCAAAGCCGCGGCCCATCCCACGGCCCCAACCAGCAACTCCGCCACGCCCTCGGCGCCCGCCTCTGATCGGCGACAATTAGAACTTCCGGCCGGCGACAATTAGAATTCCCTACTGG
>CAZLDN010000041.1:0-40106 GCA_964558355.1 uncultured Candidatus Solibacter sp. | reverse complement strand
AGCCACTTGCGAGCCAATCTCGCATTTCACCATGAAGTTCAACCTCGCGATGCTGCTACTCGTGTGTCCACTCGCTGCCCAGCAGTGGTACCCAGCCGGCGCCGGCGCTCAACGCTTCGCCGAAATCGACGTAGCACGTACCAATGTCTCCCAACAATTCGAACGGCCCACTCACCAGACCCTCTACGCTTCATCGGTCGCCAGTCTCGCCGGCGCTAACGCCCTTGACCTGGCGTCGAGTTGGGGCCGCCCTGAACTCAATCCCCTCTTGACCCCCGGCAGCAATGGCAGCCGTTTCGGTTGGCAGTCGGCAACTATCAAGCTCGGCCTCACCGCCACCACTCTGCTCTTCCAGCGCCACGTCCTGCGCCGCCGTCCCGAACTCCGCCGCCCCTTCGCCGTCTCCAATTTTGTCGCCGCCGGCGCAATGTCCGGCATCGCCGTCCGCAATTACGCGCTGGGCGCGCCCAGGATTCCCTAGCGGCCGGCGGAAGTGCGCCGCTTCAGCTACATTGATAGTCGGCGATGCGGTTCCTTCAAACTTCCGACTGGCACGTCGGCCTCAAGGCTGCCTGGGCAGGCGATGCAGCCACGCGCATCGCCGAGGCTCGATTGGACGCCTTCAGGAACATTGGGCTTATCGCCGCCGAAGAACGAGCTGAGTTCTGCCTGATCGCCGGCGACCTCTTCGACAGCCACGCCATTGGTCTGAGCGTCGCGCGCGAGGCAATCGGCATCATCGAGGACTTCCCCTGCCCCGTCTATGTCATCCCCGGCAACCACGACCAGGATGCCCCCGGCGCACTGTGGGACCGTCTGGGCCTTGATACTCTGACCCGGTTCAAGCTCTTGCGAACGCCCGCGCCGGTCCCGATCCCCGGCGGCACCCTGTACCCCTGCCCTTTGAGCCGCCGGTGGAGCGCCTCCGACCCCCTGGCCTGGATTCCGCCGCGCTCGGTAAGTGATTCAATCCGCGTGGTTTTGGCCCACGGTTCCCTTGATTCACCCCAATATGGCGGCAACACCCAGAATCCCATCCCCCCAGATGCCACCAGCCGCTACGACGTTGATTACATTGCACTTGGCGATTGGCACTCCACCTCGATTCACCCCCGCATGGCCTACTCCGGCGCGCCAGAGTTCACCGCCTCGGATGACCGCGAACCCGGCCAGGTGCTTCTTATTGAGATCTCCGACTCAACATCCCCCCCGGCCATCTCGAAATATCGCTCCGGAGTACTATCTAAAGTAACTATCGAGAGATTCATTCAAAAAAGCGAAGACCTGGAAGAACTCTGCGAAGAAATCGCGAAGATAGCATCGCCCCGGACGCTGCTCGATCTCGCCCTAACCGGACTCATACCAATTGGTCATGATGATAAACTACAGAAACTAAAGCAGATAGCAACCGGTGAGTTCGTTTGGTCGAAGCTGAGGGCGGGGTCCCTGATCCCTGAGGGCACCCTCGTCGAGCTGCCCGCCTACTTCCCCGAGGTCGAAGCTCAACTCAAGAATCTGGCCGAATCCTCCACCCCCCAAGCGGCGGCGGCACGGCTCGCCTTGATCCATCTATATCAGGGCGCGATGGAGGCGGGGCAGTGAGGATCCGGCGCATCGCCGTCGAAGACATCCGTTGCTTCCGGCAGCGGCGCGAGTTCGAATTCTCGCTGGATGCGGTGAATGTCCTCCACGGTCCGAACGGAAGCGGAAAGTCGACGCTGCTGGCGGCGCTGCACCACGCATTCCTGACCGGCCACGATTCTTCCGCCGCCCCGGTCACCTCCCTTGTCCCCTGGGGCACGGACCTTGGCCCGTCAGTCGAGGTTGACTTCCTCGCCGGGGACCGAGAGATGCGGCTGAAGAAGCAGTTTCTTCATGACAAGAGCTGTCTCCTCGAACGCCTCGACGGGACATCCTGGCAGCCGCTGGCGAAGGGCAAACAGGCCGATGCCCGGCTGCGCGAGTTTCTCGGCTCGGCGGCGGACGGCAAAGCAACCAGCGACCGTCTGCTCGCCTCGGTCCTGTGGGCGCAACAAGGCGGCCTGGCGCTGTCGGATGTCTCCGGCAATGTCCAGTCCGCGCTGTCTCAGCAGCTTGATTCGGCCGCCGCCCAGCAACTGAAGAAGTGGATCGATGACCGGACGGCGGCCTATTGGACGCCGACATCGAGAGTCCAGAAGCATTCGCCCGCGGCTCGTCTGGAAGCTGAATGCGACACTCTCCTCAACAGACAAACCGGCCTCCGCGCCGAACTGGCCGCGATCGATTCGCTGCGCGATGAGATCCTCTTCCTGGAGCGCTCCCAGTCCGAGGCCGAGGCTTCCGTTAGCCGGCTGACAGCGGAACTCGACCAACTGAGGCAGGATGCGGCGGCCTTCGAATCGTTGGGCCAGCAGATCGCCTCGCTTGCCCCGCTCGCGGCCGCGAAGACCAAGGAAGTCGCCATGGTCTCCGGCGCCGTCCAGGCGCTCGCCGGCGCGCGGGCCGATCTGGCTGCTCTGCGTCCACAACAGACCGCGGTGGAGTCCGAGGCGGGACCGGACCTCGACGAACGACTCGCCGAGGCCTCATCACGCCTGGCCGGGTTGAATGAACAACTGTTGGCCGCGCATGCATTCACCGCGCTTCGCAGCGAACTCGACGCGGTGAACGCGCGGCTGGAGAAGATGCGCCAGTCGCAGTCCTCCATCGCCGGGCTGGAAGGCGAACTACGCGGGCTGAACGCGCCCAGCGCACAGCAGGTCGCCCGGATGCGCGAACTCGTCAACAGGCTCGACCAATTAGGCACGGCGCTCGATAGCGCCTCACTGCACCTCGATGCGCGCGGCGAACGCCCCGTCTCAATCGAGGTCCTCGAAGGCGATCAGGTGGGCGAGCACACGCTGGATCAGGACGCGCCGCTGCGGTTCTCCGGGTCGCCGAAACTGCGGTTTCGGATCGCCGGGGTTGGGGAGTTCGCCATCAGCGGACCTGCCAGTTCGGCGTCGCAACTGCGTACGGAAATTGGCCAGTCCAAGTCCGAACGCGACCAACTTGCGGCGAAGCTCGGCTCATCGGACCTCAACGAACTTCAACGGCGGCAGACGCGGGCGGCAGCCATCGAAGTCGAGTTGAAGTCCCTCCGCTCGGCGCTTGCCCAGGAATCGGCCGGAAGAACCGAAATCGAATGGCAGCAAGAGGCGATGCGGATCTCCGTCGCCCTGGAGCGCCACTATGAACGCCATCCGGACTGGCGGCGGGAAGCGCCGGATGCGGAAACGATCCAAGCGGCGATCTCCCCCATGCAAGCCACCGCAAACGCGCTAAGCGCTTTGAAGGACCGGCTCACCGGCGTGTGCCATGCGATCGATGCGGCGACAGAGAGATCGAACGGCGTGCTGGCGCAACAGCAGGTGAATTCGCTCGATGAGTTGAAGGAGAGCGAGTCGCGATTGAGGACTGAGTTGGCTGGCCTGAACGACACGCTGCGCCGGTTTGAGGCCGAGGTGGCCGTTTATCCGCCACATCTCGGCGAAACGGTTCAACTCAAGTCAGCCGGTCTGGCCACCGCTGCGGAGAGCTTGAAGATGACGGCGGCCGAGTTACAGATGCGGCTGGGCCAGTTGGACGAGAAGCTCTCGAAAGCGCCTGCATCGGACTTGGGCGAAGTGGAGGTCCAGATGGCGGAACTTGAGTCGAAGCTGGACCGGGAGAGGCTTGAAGCGCAGGCATGGCTCATGCTGAGGGATACGGCGTCGGCTTGCCGGGAACGGATGCTGGAGGGCATCTCCGGACCAGCGGGCGAGCGGGCGACGGCGATCCTGAACGAGATCGGCGCCGGCAAACTCGGCGGCGTCAGGCTGGCTGCGAATCTCGAACCCGCTCCGCTCGAGCCGCCCGGAGCGGCGGCGCCCGTTGGACTCGATCTTGTCTCAGGCGGCGAGGCCGAGCAGGTCCATTTCGCCGCCAGGTTGGCCCTGGCGGAAATGCTGGCACAGGACGAGCCGCGGTTGGTGGTCTTTGACGACGTCCTGTTGAGTACGGACGACGAGCGGCTGGGCCGGATGCTGGCGCTGCTCGAAGCGGCGAGCCCGCGTTTGCAGGTACTGATCCTGACATGCCATCCGGAGCGCTATGCGGCACGGCTACGAAAGGCGAAGATGATCGGTCTTGATGGTCAGCGGATTCCTGGCGGGATGATGGGCGAGATTGAAGTCTCCCAAGACTTCGATCAACCTCCTGAAGACACGGCTCAAGCCTTCGGCGTGGGCCAGCCACCCACTGACACTCACGTCAAGAGCGAGCACAAGTAATTCGCCATTTCGGCTACCTGGTTAGATGACTCGACAGATTTGTCTGATCTTTGCCTGATCTCGATCACTGCGCCGGTTTGCTGGACAGGGCGAAGCCTCCAGTTCGCCGCGCTCCGCTGAGCCGGCAATTGGCATTACTCCTGGATGAAACCGTGATAGAGGCCCATGTAGTAGGGGAGCAGGTAGATGCCGCCGTCGCCCAGGCTGCGCCCGGCGCCGCTGTAGTCCAGGCGCCAGGGGTCGTGGTTCCAGTGGCCGACATAGCGTTCGTCGATGGGCAGGACTTTGCCATTCACCCGGTGGCCCGCGCCGTGCGCGCCGCGCTCGCGTACATGCCCAGCCAGCGGCACGATGTCGATGCGATGGCTGTTCTTCAGCCCCCAGTCGATGCGGTCCAAGGGCGTGCGCTTCAGCGTATCGACGGCGTCTTCCAGCCAGGCGCCCCGCGGTGAAAGGTCGACCGGGCCGAAGGCGTCGGTGAACGACTGCCCCTGGGCTACCGCGGCATAAAGGAAATTGAAGACGGGGTTCATCTCGGGCTGCTCGTTCTGGAAGTGGTTATGGAAGGAGAGCAGGTACTTCTGCCGGAGGTCGGGGTCGGTCTCGTACTTGATGAGCCCATAAAAGTTCATGAAGATCATCTCGTCGTCCGATTGATTGCCCGCGCCGGGTCCGAGGTGCGTCTTGTTGATCAGCGCATTCATTGCGTAGCCGTGGTGGCCGATCAGGTAGCGGGAGGCCTTCAGGTACTTCGCGTCGCCGGTGATGTGTTCGGCGACCTTCAGGTAGGCCAACATGCTGAGCGAGTTCATGCCGCGCTCCTGCCACCAGTCGCGGTTGTGGTTCAATTCCTCGGGGTTGAAGATGGACCAGCGGGTGGGCTTTCCATCGTGGTCGTAGAGCTGATAGTTATGTTCGACCAGATGATCGGTCAGGGCGGCGACGTGGTCGCGGACGCGTTGTTTTTCGGCAGGGGTTGCCGCCACGAGGTCGTAGTAGAGGGCGTAGAAGAAGTAGTGCCCGTCCAGTTCGTCGGAACTGGTGTCCGTCTTCCAGTACCACTGGCCGTCGGCGCTCCGGGGCCAGCGCGGAGTGATCACCTTCCACCTGTGATCGCGGGTCTTCTGAGTTTCGAGGTCGCGCTCCGGCGTGGCGTGGAGATTGGGATCGGGGCCGGAGGTTGGGAGGATTGAACGGGCGACGAAACCCTTCGGAGCGGGATGCGATCCGCCCTGCGTGACGGCGTTGAGGAAAAGCAAGGCTTCGAACGCTTTCTTCGCTCTGCGGCAGGCATCTTCGCTCTTCGTGGCCGCACAGGCATAGCACTCGCCTGCTCCGTACATGGAGGTCCACAGGCCGTCGTTGTCGCTGTCGGTCCGAGTCCATTCGCTCTTGTCGCCGGGGCGCTTCAGAACCACCGGGTGAACATACTCGTAAGGCGTGCGGCGGTGACGGAGATCAATCTCGGACTCGAAGAACCGGGCCTTTTCGGCCAAGGTCATCGGCTTGCGCTCGATATGCGCCAAACCCTTGGGCGTGGCGATCCAGGCATCGCCGTTGGCCGCGACGGCGATGGACCTCACCTCGTCCGCCGGCAGCCAGCGCAAGCCTTGACGGTACTCCCACGTCTTCCCGTCGAAACGGATCGCGCCGATGCGGGTGCCGAACCAGACGACGCCAGCTTCGCCGGCGGCGACGGTGGTGAAGTAGTCATAGGGCAAACCGTCCGCACCCGAGTACAAGGTCCAGTCCTTGCCGTCGAAGCAACCGGCGCCCTGCGGCGATGCGAACCACAGCCGGTCATTCGAATCGAACGCCACGCCGCGGACATCGACCGGCGCCCAACTGCGGGACCCCGACTTCGGAAAGAGCCGTTGCCAAGGGGCGGAACCGGTCCTGAGAAAGAGACCGCCTGCACGGGCTTCGGCGACGCGGCCGTCTTTCGAACGCGCCACCTGCCGCGCGGAACCGGGCGCATCGGGCTTCGCGGCAGTGGCAACCCACTGGCCCGCCTGCAATGTAACCGCGCCTGCGGAGGTCAGGGCGGTCACCTGGCCGGAGGCATCCACTTCCACTTGTTTCACGTCATCGGAGGGCAGGCCGCTGGCACTGTTGTGGAACGTACGCAGTTCCACGGGAAAAGATCCGACTCTGACCGATGGCGTCTGAGCCAGTAACGGCAGAAGGAACGCGAACGCGACATTGACGGACTTCATGAATCACCTCTCAGCGGCCAAACGAACTGTCGAAAGTGGGAGTCTTCCTCGGGTAGCCAGAGAACTCGACCAGCCCGATTCCGAAGTGCGCGGAAGGGGCGAGGACGCAGGCGGCCTCAGCCGCTGGAGCCCCATACGCGAAGGTCCGGTTTGAAATTGCCACGGAATTCAATATATCGTATCATTGTGAAAAATTGAAACAATGATCCACATTTCGGTCACCTCGTTAAATGACTTGACACGCTGAACAAGCCGCACGGGGTCGAGTGAAGTGACGTACAGGAGGTGAATAGGCCGGATTGGAGTGATCCGGCTCTTGTTACGTGATCGGTGTTGAGGATCGCTCGAGCAGATGCTGCTTCTTTGAGTGATGAGTCTTGGGGTGGCTTGTGCGGGCCGCTTACTTTTCCACACGAGCGGCCGCATCGGCGTCGTATCGTCAATAGTGATGCGATTAGTACTCCTGCTCCTCGCGATCCCGCTCGCCGCTTCGCAGCCGCCCGCACTGACAGGAACCGTTCTCGATTCCTCGACCGGCGAAGTGCTCTCGGGCGTGCTCCTCGATACCGATTGCGCCGGCTCGGCCGCCCGCACCACATCCAGTCCAGACGGGAATTTCACTCTCGCCCTGCCTCCTGCGACAGCCTGCGGCCTCACCGCCCGTCTCATCGGCTACCGCCCCCTCCGCACCACAGTCCGTCTCAATGACCCGCCGCTGAAACTCGCCCTGACGCCCGACCAGATGACCCGCCGCGATTCAGTCAACGTCGCCGCGGGACCATTCGAACTCACCCAACAGTCCAGCCCTTCCGAACGTACGCTTGGCGCATCCGAGGTCAAGAACCTCGCAGGCCTGCTTGGCGACGACCCGTTGCGCGCCATCCAGGCCCTGCCCGGCGTCGCCTCGAACAACGACTTTGTCTCGACATTCACCCTGCGCGGCTCCGGCTTCGACCGCGCCGGTATTCTCCACGATGGCATCCTCCTCCACAGCCCCTATCACGCGGTCCAGACCCAGGTATCTCAGGGTTCGCTTACCATGTTCAATTCCGACGTGGTCGAGGAAGTCACCCTCCATGCCGGCGCTCCACCGGTCCGCTACCCGGACCGCACGTCCGGATTCGTCGATGTCGGTCTTCGCGAAGGCAATCGCCGCGCGCCGACGGTCCGCATCCAGGCCGGCGTTGCAGCGACCAGCATGGTGGCCGACGGTCCGCTCGCCCACGGCAAAGGCTCGTGGCTTGCCGCCGCCCGCAAGAGCTATCTCCAATACCTCATCCGCCGCGCCGGCGCCGACACCTCGCTCGCATTCGGCTTTCTCGACTTCCAGGGCCGGCTCGCCTACGATCTGTCCCCTCGCCACTCTTTCAGTTTCACTGTGCTCGACGGCCATAGCGACCTTGATCGCGAATTCACCCGTTCCAGCCTGTCGATCAACTCCATCATGCTCGGCGACTACCATACTTCTGTCGCCAACCTGGGCTGGCGCTACACGCCATCCTCCGCGGCCACCATTCAGAGCAAGGTCGCGTGGCTCCGCGAAGCCTTCGAGAACACCAACCGTGATGACCTCCAGATGGCCCGCGGTCAATATGGCGAGTGGATATCCAACTCCGACCTATCGTGGACCTGGGCCGGGCAGGCTCCGCTCACGGCGGGTCTGCAACTTCGCCGTCTTCGCGATGATGGCGTCCTCAACCGTTACAGTGTCAACCCTGTGGCGATCCGCCGCCGTGAAACCTGGCGGGGCGCCGCCCTGCGCCCCGGGGGCTTTTTCGAACAAGGCTATTCCACCGCTGGCGGCCTCATCACCCTCACCGCCGGCGCCCGCTTTGACTCGCATGAACTTGTCTCCGGCACAGCCGTCTCCCCGCACGCGTCACTGATGCTGCGCGCCACGTCTTCAACCCGGTTCCAACTCGCCTGGAGCCAGGCCGTCCAGTTCCCCGAAATCTCCACCCTCACGCTTTCGCTCACCGGGAATCCCAACCTCCGCCCGCCCCGGTCCACTCACGGTGTCGCCGCGCTGGAACAGCGTCTCGACGACCGTACCCGCCTCCGCTTCGAGGTCTATGAACGCCGGGACCGCCAACTCATCTGGCAAGCGCTCGCCGAACCGCGGCTCTCTCCCGCCGGCGCCGTCATCCCAGCCGCAACCGACCCGCGCCATGGAAACTCACTCAGTGGCCGGGCCCGCGGAGTCGAGGTCTTCCTGCAGCGCCGCAGCGCCAACCGGCTCACCGGCTGGGTCTCCTATGCCTATGGCTGGACGCGCATGAATGACAGCATCCTCGCCGCGTCATTCCCCTCCGATTGGGACCAGACCCACGGGGTCAATACATATCTCAGCTACCGTTTCACCCCCGGTGTCAACCTCAGCGCCCGCTACACTTACGGCAGCAACTTTCCGGTCCCTGGCTTCCTTCGCACCGGCCCGGGCGGCGCTTACTATCTCGACCAGCAGCGCAACCGGGTCCGCCTGCCGGCTTACCACCGGGCCGACGTCCGCATCAGCAAGTCGCTTCAATGGAAGAGTTGGCGCGGGACGCTTTTCGCCGAGATCATGAACGTGTCCAATCACGACAACGAACGGTACGATTCGTTCGGCGGCTACAATGCCCAGACCCGCCAGGCGTTTCCCCGCTTCGACAAGCTGTTCCCGATCATCCCCGCAGCCGGCATCATGTTCGAATGGGACGCCCTCGGGTGGCGCCGCTGATCCCGATCCGGCTGAGCGCGGCCCAAAATGGAAGTCAAGGAACCGCATTGTGCGGCAGTGTGAGTTTCCTGACGGCGCGTCAGGTTGCCGGACGAAACCCGTCGACGTGCGCCTGGAACGACCCGCGATCCCGCACGATTCCGGCGATGGCCTGCGCGTTCCGCACGACCGCTCTGATTTTACGCTGGTTACGGATCAACAGGGGATGGGCGATGATGCGCTGGACGAAAGGCATTCCGGCCACCTTTGCATCACAGAGGTTCATTTCAAGGTTTCAGACCGCTGAAGCGTCCGTGAACAGCCTGCCTGCAGTATCATGCGGAGATCCGGTCGTCCTGAAAGCGCTGCGCAGGCAGCCGCGACCCCGGGAATGGAGGCCCTGATGAATGCAAGATCCCTTCTCTTCGCCGTGACGCTACCCGCCGTGCTTGCGATGCCTGGCGCACGCGGCCAGACGCCTCCGCGGGAAGTTCACGTCCGCGACAACTTCACGGTCCGCGAGGAAATGATCCCCATGCGCGACGGCGTGAAACTCTACACCGTCATCCTCACGCCCAAGGACGCTACCGGACCACTCCCGTTGCTTTTGGAGCGCACTCCTTACGACGCCACCCGAATCCTGGGTGAGCGTGCTACCACTCAGATAGGCATCGTTCTTGGGCCGAAATACCTGGGCGGCGGCTACATTTTTGTAGCGCAAGATATCCGCGGGCGTTTCAAGTCCGAGGGCGACTACGCCATGTACCGCGTGCCCCGAGGCCAATTCAACCGCACCCAGACCGACGAATCCACCGACGCCTGGGACACCATCGACTGGCTTGTGAAGAACACAGTCAACAATGGCCGGGTGGGGGTCTGGGGCACGTCCTATCCAGGCTGGCTCACATTGGCCGCCATGCGCGATCCTCACCCGGCGCTTGCGGCGGCCGTCCCTTTCAACCCCGTTGTGGACGTCTGGAAGGCTGACGATTGGTTCCACTGGGGCGCTTTCCGTCCAATCTACGCCTTCGAGTTTATCTACTCGATGGAATCCCGCAAGGGCGCTTCGTCCCCTTACCCATACGAAATCTGCGATCTCTACAAATGGATGCTCGGCCTCGGCGCCGCCGGCACCGGCCTAGGCTCCCGCCTCGATGAGCGTCACGAGATGTGGAAGCGCCTCATGGAGTCGCCCGCCTACGGACCCTATTGGCGCGACTGCGCCGCCGACCGGTGGTTCGATTCTCCAAGCCGCCTCGTACCCGCCCTGCACGTGCACGGTTTCTGGGACCAGGAGGACATTTACGGATCACCCGCGGTCTACGCCGCCCTGGAAAAACATGATCGCGCCAACGACCGCAACTTCTTCGCCGCCGGACCCTGGTATCACGGCCAGCACTGGGCGGATGGGAACAGCCTTGGATCAATCCACTTTGACGAGGATACGGCCAAACGATTTCGGGAGGACGTCCTCTCCGCCTTCCTCCGCCGCTTCCTGAAGGGTGACAATGTCCCGCTTCCCAGTCCCGTCACCGTCTTTGAAACCGGGGCCAATCGCTGGCGCCACTTCGACCGCTGGCCTCCCGCAAGCGCATCGCGGGACTTGTACCTTCATTCCGGCGGACGCGCCTCGTTTGAGAAATCAACGGCGGCGGACGCACTCACCGAGTACGTCTCCGACCCGGCCAAGCCCGTTCCGAATTCGCCACGGCCGCAGTTCGGCTACGATTACGCTGTCCCGAACATCATAGCCGCGTGGCGGCAATGGCTCGTTGAAGACCAGCGCTTCGCCGACGGACGGCCCGATGTCGCCACTTGGGAGAGCGAAGCCCTCAGTCGACCGCTCACGTTGCGTGGTCCCGTTACCGTGAAACTCTTTGCCGAAACCACTGGCGCCGACGCCGACTGGGTGGTGAAGCTGATCGACGCTTACCCGGATGACCACTCCAACTACGAAATGTCAGGCTACCAGTTGATGATCAGTTCGGACATATTCCGCGGCCGCTACCGTGAGAACTTCGAGGAAGCCCGCCCGCTGGCGGCCAATCAGGTGCTGGAATACACGATCAACTTGCCGCACCTGAATCACACGCTACTTAAGGGTCACCGCCTGATGGTGCAGATCCAGAGCACGTGGTTCCCCCTTTACGACCGCAACCCGCAGACCTTCGTGCCCTCCATCATGTTTGCCCCGGGCTCTGCCTACCGGGCCCAGCGGCACCGCGTTCACCACTCGGCCAAGTACCCTACACATCTGACTGTGCAGGTGGACAATCCGAAGTGACCGGCGCGCGGGATGCCCGTCACATTCAAGTGCCGGCCCCCAGTATGCCGTCAACCAGTGAACAGCACTCATCTTGGAGCACTACAATGCGGATGTACACCCGTTGGACCTGATAGAAATGTCCGGCGCAGGGAGGAAGGAAATGCGCTCATTCCGCGGCATCGTGCTGGTCCTAATGGCGGCCAACGCCTCCGCGCAGCCCGCGCCCGCAACCGGTCCGCTGCGCGTTCCGCCATCGAATCCCCGCTGGTTTGCCGCCCCTTCGGGCAAGGCCGTCGTCTTGACCGGCTCTCACGTCTGGCAGAATCTGCAAGACAATGGGCTCATCATCCGCGGTGCGATAAGCAATCCGCCGCCCGCCTTCGACTACCCCGGCTACCTGGACTTCCTCAACCGTCACAACCACAATTTCTTCCGCCTCTGGCGCTGGGAAACGACCCGTTGGACCGACCGCTTCACGGGCAACGAGACGAAGTTCGCCACACCGCATCCCTGGCTGCGGACCGGCCCAGGCGCCGCCAAAGACGGCGAGGCGAAGTTCGACCTCACCCGCTTCAATCCCAAGTACTTCGATCGTCTTCGCGCCAGAGTCATGGCCGCGCGGGACCGGGGCATTTATGTCGCTGTCATGCTCTTCGAGGGTTGGGAGATCCAGTTCACCGACGGTTGGGCGAACCACCCCTTCCACGGGCCCAACAACATCAACGGCATAGAAGCCGACCTCGACGGCAACATGGCCGCCCTGGAATACAACTCGCTCGGTGATTCGGAGATGAGCCGTCGCGTGCTGGCCTTGCAGGAAGCCTACGTGCGCAAAGTAGTCGACACTGTGACCGGCCTCGACAACGTGCTTTACGAGATCTGCAACGAGGCGCACGGCGGCTCCACGGACTGGCAGTACCACCTGATCCGCTTCATCCGGCAGTACGAATCGGGTAAGCCGAAGCAGCATCCCATCGGGATGACATTCCAGTACAAGGGCGGTACAAACGCCATCCTTAACGAAAGCCCCGCCGATTGGATCTCGCCGAATCCGGGCGATGAGCGTGAGAGTTACCGCACCAACCCGTGCTCGTCATGTTCGCCAAAGGTCGTCGTGAGCGACACCGATCATCTCTGGGGCCACACGGGCGGCGACAACATCTGGGCATGGAAGAGCTTCACCCGCGGGCTGAACCTCCTTCTGATGGAAGAGTTGCTGCCGTCACCGACGTGGCAGGATTCGGCACGCACGGCGATGGGTCAGGTGCGGCGGATGGCTGAACGGGTGAACCTGGCGGCGATGAAGCCCGAGGACAGGTTGAGCGCCACGGGGTACTGCCTTGCCGAGCGCGGCCGGCAGTACCTGGTCTTTCAGCACGACAAAGGTGAGTTCACCCTCGATCTGAAGGATGCGGAGGGACGGCTTCAGGCCGAGTGGCTCGACGTGAATGCCGGTAAGGCGATCCCAGCACGGCCTGTGGAAGGCGGGGTGGTGAGAACGTTTACGACTCCGTTTCCCGGTCCGGCGGTATTGCTCGTTCGCAAGGTGGACTGAGCCGGAGAGGCCCCGGCCCGAGCCGCATCCGCCCAGTGGATCATCCCCGCGACCCGCACGTACGGTGGTGTGACAGGGAATGCTGGCAACAGCCCACCTGCGTCCATTTCCGCAACCCGTCTCCTCTACTGTCCCGCTGCAACCCCCGTCGCGGTCCTACATCACCACCCTCCGAATCCCCCCTTGGATCCTTCCCTGTTTCCGCTCCTTCAACTTCACCGAAACCGTGCGCGCTCGCGCCTTCCCCTCGTCAGGTGTCCGGTAGTAGCCAACTGTATACTCGGCGCGTACTTCAATGACGATGTGTTCCAGTATCCTTTGGATGTGCTCGGCCGTGAAAACCGGCGGCCAGAAACTCCGGCCGCCCGTTGCCGGCCCGAACTTCGCGTACTCTTCGATCAATTCGTACTTCCTCTTGTCCTTTCCCCCGGGATTGGCCAGCAGGATGGGATATACCGTCATGCCCGCACGCAGGGCGGCCTCAATCGCCTCATTTGCGGTCTTCTTCCCATTGTTGATCCCATCTGAGAACACGACCAGAATCGGGTGCGAGTTTGTCGCCGCCGGATCAATCTCTCCAGCGATCTGAATCACCGAATCGTAGATACGCGATGCCCGCCTGAACTCCTGACGCAGATCGACCGTGTTCAACCGGGAAACGCCTCCCGCCAACTCCCGCTGTTCCCTGGTCGGACCGGCGAGCTTTCTACAGTCGTACGCGAACGCATATAGGGAAACCGCGGCCCGCCGCCGGATGCTCTCGATCAATGTCCGGCTCAGCAACTCCGCGGTCAGGGGCCGGAAATGTTCCGGCGACCCGCTGAAATCAACCGAGATCCGGAAATCGACCTCTTGCTTCTCCTGCCAGGCGCTCAGTGGCCCTTCAAACAGACCAATCTTCTGCGGGCGGCCATCCTCGGCCAGGACAACATCCTCCGCCTTCAGGTTAGTGACGAAGTTCCGGCCTCTCATGGCCGAAAAGCGAACCTGCACCAGGTTGGCCTCGGAGCGGTATACCCCCTGCTGGACGATCCGTGCCGCCTGGAGCGGAACGACGAGAAGAGCGCGCCGGCTGACCACACCCCGGAATACCATATCGACACGATCCGGGGAAAGATCAGAGTCTCGTCTGGCGACGGCCCAGTCCGCGTCAGCGTGATTCGCGGAATGGCCGGCCGGACTTGTAGAGGGCGAGCCGCGCAGCTAGTTCTTCCGCAAACCTGGGGTCGTCCGAACTGCTGGGAAGCGAGATGGCGCGTTGAATAGCCTCGACGGCCTGCTGGAATTGGCTCGACTCGGCAAAAGCCGCAGCTAATGTGTCGAAAGCGATCGGATCGTTCGACTTCGATAGTTCAACCGCCCGCCGTGCCAGTCCTATAGCCTCTCCGCCATTGCGGACCGAAGCGTCGGGACAGGTGGCAAGCACCCAGGCGAGGTTGGTCAGGACCGGAACGCGGGTCGAGTCGATGCGCAGCGCTTCCCGCAGATGTGAGACCGCATCGGCGTGCCTCCCGCCCACCAGTAGCGCGCCGGCCAGGTTACTGTGCGCCTCCAGCGACAAGGGATCGATCTCAATCGCCCTTTGCCACTGTCGCAGCGCCTCAGCCGCGGCGCCCTTTCGGAAAAGGACCAGCGCCAGGTTGTCCCGTGCGCTCGCCACCTCCGGATCGGCTTCGATCGCCTGCCGCAGCCTCTGCTCTGCCTCATCGGTCTTCCCTTGCCGAAGCAGCAGCCCGCCGAGATTGTTCAGCGCTTTACCGTCCTTTGGTTCGAGGTCAAGGGCCTTCCGCCACACGGCAATCGCCTCATCGACCCTCCCCTTCTCCGACAGGTCGTGCGCCAAATCGTAGAGCCTGTAGAATTCTACCGCAGGGGTATCGATCCTCTCCATCCCGCCTTTCCGGATGTTGACGAACTCCGGGATGTTCACCGCCCGGTTCGTGGCGGTCGAATTCTCGATCAGGATCGCAGGACTGTCGGCGCCATGTTCATCGATGTGGGTCAGGAACATCTGGGTGTATGGCGACTCGCTCTTCGAAGAGAAGACCAGCCACCGGCCGTTGGGGGAAAAGCTGTGCCAGGAGTTCATCCGGGAAGTGTTGGCACGCATTCGCCGGGCTTTGCCGCCGGTCGTGCGTACGATGTAGAGTTGCCCGTCGGGCCGCATCAGTTGTCCATTGCGGGCCTGAACAAAGACAATCCATTTTCCATCCGGGGAGATGCGGGGGAACGAATTGCTCATCCCGTTCCGCGACGCCCCACGGACCGGTTCAGGTGAGCCGCCACGGCCGGCATTGAAGGGGATTTTGTAGATGTCGTACTGGATTGGGACTTCGTTTGGATCGCCGGCGTATTCGGCGATGGGGCGTCCCTTGGGGTAAGAGTCTCGCGCCCGTGCCCGGACGAAGAGCAGATAGCTGCCATCGGGACTCCAGACGGCATTGGACTGAACGTATTGAGGATCGTCGGCTCCGGGCAGCGGGCGGATCTTTCCATCGAGGCGGTCGTACCAGGCCAGGATGCCCCGGGTCGGATAGAAGACCTGGAGGAACCGGTAGTCCTTGAAATTGGCGACATAGTATTCGACCTGGGTGGCCGTGACGACATAGCGCCCGTCGGGCGAGACCTGGGACATAAACCCGATCCGCTTGTCACGCTCCATCTGACCGCGAAACTTCTTCCAACTGATCATGTCCTCATTGCGGATTGTCATTCGGGGTTGGACGGGAACGACAGCATAGAGTCCCTTGTCGTTGTGGGGGCCATCCATGTCGAGGCCGAACGTCTTGCCGTCATTTGAAAACGAATGGCAGTTGGCGCAAGTGTGGAGACCCTCCATCATGACCTTGCTCGATGGCTCGTCGACGTAGCGCAGACGCCAGGCGAGGTAAGGGAGAAGCTTCGGCGAGAGCGGTTTGATGACGCCGGGTTGCAACTCTGAGGGCATGAGCGGAACATCGCGATAAAAGATGGGCGCGGCGACGGGGTCCTTTGAAGTCCTGAGCGCCATCTGTCCTTTGGAGACGGGGTGATCGCCGTTGTAGCCGGTGATGATGATGGTCGCGGACTGTTCGGCGGAATGCCCCTTGACCGTTTCCCAGACGGACTCGGCGGGTTTCCAGATGCGGGCGGCGGCTTGCTCCGGCGTGAGCGAGGGCAATTGATTTGTCGCGGAAACGCACCGGGGATCGATCTCACCAACCTTCATCCGGTCGCCTGGGACGACGAAACGCAGTGGGGCTGTGCCGCTGGCGAAGGTGATCTCGATGGCCCAGGACCCGGCTTGCGCGACAGGGTCCCGCCAGCGAAATGTGGGCGCTACCATGTCGGGCGGGAAGATGGACTCGTTTTGCGGATAGTCGATCAAGAGCCGGGCAAGTTCGGCGGAGGCGGACGCCTGCCGTGTGAATGCCGACGATGGAACAGTCGCCCAGCCGGCGCCCAGCAGTACGGCGACGATGACCAATGTGCCTGCGGCGAGAATCGTGCCTTGCCGATCCATGAGAGAGATGCCCCTCTTTCCAAGATATCCGGTAGCGCAAGAGGGCGGGCGGAATCGCGGCCTTCCCGGGTCAAATCGCACTATGGGGGCGGGACGCAAGCCCTTCGCGGCTTGAAACCCGCCCCACAAGGAAGTGGCGGACCAGTTACTTCTGGGGGACAAGGACCTCGATGTCCTTGAACCAGACCTCGGTGTCCATGCGGCCATGGCATTGAAGGGCCAGGACGCCGTCGAGCCGGCCTTTGGAATCGTCCGGCAATTCGACCGTCTTGGCGCCGTTCAGGTGGAAGACGATCCTGTGGCCGTGGAGCGATGCGGTCAGCGTGTTCCACTCGCCGACGATGTACGCTGCGTTGTCTTCCGGGCCGGTGACCCAGGCGCGGCCGCCGGGGCCCGTCTCCCAGAAGCCGCCTGTGCGCTTCACGGCATCCAGTTCGACTTCATAGGCAGCCAAGTTTTCCGGGTTGCCGCGAACGAAGACGCCGCTGTTGCCCTTGACGATCCTGGTCTTGAGGCGGACGGTGAAATCCGAGAAAGACGCAGCGGAGACCATGTAGCCGACGCTGGTGTTGCCGGGGATGGAGACGGCGTGGAATGCGCCGTCCTCGATCGTCCACTTGCCGCCGCCGCGCGGGGTCCAACCGTTCATCGTCTTGCCTTCCCAAACGGGCTTCCAGACATGCCGGCCTAGATCCTGAATGCGGATGTTGCGCCAGCGGACCTGGGCGGGCTTTTCACCCTTGAACTGATGGACCTGGAGGGCGATGAAGCCGGTCTGGTCCAGGGGATCGGTCACGTCCGCGCAGGGGACGCCGTTGATGAAAACGCGCATCCGATCACCCTTGGCTTCGACGCGGTACTTGTTCCATTGGTTGTCCTTGAACGCCTTGCTCGCCGCCGGATCAGATGCAATGTTGTGGAGCCAGCCGCGCCGGGCCTCATCGTAGATCCCACCGGAGGCGCCGGACTTCTCGTTGGCGACCTCGACCTGATAACCGTAGACGCGTCCAGCGGGCTGTTTGCGGGCGCCGGTCTGCTTGCCGTCGAAGATCTGGGTGACCTGCTCTGCGCCATAGCGGTGGGAACGGATCTGAACGCCGGAGTTGAGGAGCGGGTCAGTGAGGGTTTCGAATTCGAGGACGAAATCGCCATACTCGCGGGTCGTGCAGAGGAAGCTGTTGGGGCTGCCCTCGGAGGTTGTGCCGACGATGACGCCACCGGCTACTTCGTACTTGGCTTGGCCGTTGCATTGCTGCCAGCCTTTCAGGGTCTTGCCGTCGAACAAGGGGGCGAATTGGGCGTCGGCGGCGGAAACGATGGGACAGGCGAGTAGCGCTAAGGCAAGAAGACGGTTCATGGGAGTGATCATATCAAAGTGCGAGAAGAAGGGGCCGCACTGCGCGACCCTTGATTCGGTGTGAATGCGGCTGGCCGGCTACCAGAGCTTACATTGTTTTTCGGGCGGGCGGACCATTGCGTCGCCTACCTTGCAGGAGAAGGCCTGGTGGAATTCGGGGCTGTTCTGTAGGGTGCCGAGGGTGCGGAAGCGGGCGATGGGATGCGGGTCTGTGTTGAGCCGGAGGCGGAGGTCTTCGGGGCGGTGGGAGCGAGCCCAGACGCGGGCGAAGGCGAGGAAGAAGCGCTGATCAGCGGTGAAGCCGTCAAGGACCGGGCCGGGCTTGCCGCCGAGGGAGCGCTTGTAGGCTTTGTAGGCGAGGGTCAGTCCGCCGAGATCGCCGAGAGCTTCGCCTACGACGAGTTTGCCGTTGTGGCGCAGGCCTTCGCCGACATCGAGGGTGTTGAACTGATCAATGACGCAGGCGGCGCGCTCTTCGAATTTCTTACGGTCCTCCGGGGTCCACCAGTTTTTCAGGTTGCCCTCGGCATCGAACTTTGAACCCTGGTCATCGAAGCCGTGGCCCATCTCGTGGCCGATGACGACACCGATGGCGCCGTAATTTGCGGCGGCGTCGGCTGTGAGGTCGAAGAAGGGCGCCTGGAGGATGCCGGCTGGGAATGCGATCTCGTTCATGAGCGGGTTGTAGTAGGCGTTGACGGTGGGCGGAGTCATGCCCCAATCGTTGCGGTCAACCGGCTTGCCGATCTTGGCCATCTGATAGGTGCGGGCGAAGAGGGCGGCGGAACGGATGTTTTGGAAGTAGTCCGACCCGTCGATTTTGATGGCGGAGTAGTCGCGCCAGCGGTCGGGGTAGCCGATCTTGGCGACGAAGGCGTTGAGCTTGGCGACTGCGTTTTTCCTGGTCTCGGGGGCGAGCCAGTCGGCGGCTTCGAGTTGTTCCCGCAGAGAGACGCGGAGGTTTTCGACGAGCTGGTTCATGCGCTTCTTGGCGTCGGGCGGGAAGTGCTTTTCGACGAACAGGCGGCCGAGGGAGTCGCCCATCAAGCCGTCGATGGTGTTGGCGCACTCCTGCCAGCGAGGCAGTTGCTCGGTGGCGCCGGAGAGGACGGTGGTGCGGAAGCGGAAGCTCTCCTCGCGGAAGGGCTTGGATAGATAGGACGAGGTGGCGGAGGCCACGCGCCAACGGATCCAGGTTTTCCAGGTGTCCAACTGGGCGGGGGTGAGTTGGGCTTCGACGGTCTTGATGAACTCGGGTTCGCTGACGTTGACTGGCGTCGATTCAGGCAGGTTGAAGAGCTTGAAGAGCGACTTCCAATCGATTGCCGGCGAGAGGGTCGAGAGACCAGCCAGGTCCATCTTGTGATAACGGGCATATGGATCGCGGCGCTGGACGTTGGTCATCGTTGAATTTGCGAGAGTGGACTCGAAATCAAGGACGGTCTTGGCGGCGGCAGCGGCGGCATCAGGGGTATCGCCGAGGAGTTCCAGGGTGGTGGCGACATGCTTCAGGAACTCCTCGCGGATCTTCTTCGTCCGGGCGTCGTCCTTGAAGTAGTAATCGCGGTCAGGCAAGGAGAGGCCGCCGGCGCCGACACTGGCTATCACGTCCTTGCTGTTTTTCAGATCGGGGGAGCCGAAGATGCCGAACGGACCGATGGGGCGATCCTTCTGCAGTTCAACCAGCAGTTCCTGGACCTCGGCAGGCGACTTGAGGGCCTTGACGCGAGTGAGCAGGGGTTCGATTGGTTTGGCGCCGCGGGCGTCGATGGCGGCGGTGTCCATGCAGGAATAGAAAAAATCTCCGATGCGCTTCTGGTCGGGCGATGCTGGGGCATTGCGGGTAGAGGCAGCCTGTTCGAGGATGACACGGAGGCGCTCGCGGTTGGCCTCTTGCAGGACGGTGAATGTACCCCAGTTCGAGTAGCGGGCGGGGATGGGGTTCTTGTCCACCCAGCCGCCGTTGGCGAAACGCCAGAAATCGTCGCAGGGTTTGCAGGTCCGGTCGAGCGCGTCAATGTCAACGCCGCTCTTGACGGGGGATTGCGCGGCCGCGGTGAAGGCCAGCAGAAGGCAGAGGAAGAATGGTCGCATCATGGTGTGGGACGCCGATCTGTGTGACATTTTCGCATTTCGGCGGAGGTAGCGGAGAGCGGCGAGGCCATTGGGGAATGACGTTCCAGAGCGCAGCCGAACCAGGGGTCCGGCGCGGGCGAGGGCGCGCGCCCTCCGGGTACCTTCTTGGCGAAGTTCGGAGATCGGTCGCTAGTTCCGCAACCGGCGGGTGAGGCGTTGCGATTCGGTGTTCAAAGCGGAGATCTGACGTAGTTCATCCTCGGCCGACTGGACCGCCGCGGTAATCCGCGAAACCTCGGCGGAGGTGATCTGCATGGGGGTCTGGCTGTCGCGCTGGGTATCCAAACGAAGAGCGAGTGCGCGGTAGCTGTCGGTCAGATCACGGAAGCGGCGTTGGAGACTGGTCAGCGTGTTCTCACGTCGGCGGTTGAGGTCTTCGAACGACGACAGGATGGAGGCGACCTGGGTGGCGCGGCGGTTGTCAGCGGCGTTGCTGTCCTTGGCTCGGCGAAGTTCAGATTCTTGTGATGCGATACGCTCGGTCTTCGCCTTCAACTCCGTTTCCATCGCTTCCACGACGCGGCGGGAAGAGGCGAGTGCATCCTTGAGCTCGGCCTCTGAGCTAGAGAGGCGGCGCCGGTCAGCGCGCATCGTTTCGAGGGAATCTTCGAGTTCCGACCTGGCAGCCTGAAGGCTCTGCGTTTGGGACTGGAGCGCGTCGAACCGTTTGTGGAGGTCGGCCATCGCGCGCACCGCTTCCACTCGAGCGGCGTCCGCGGGGTGGGCAGCGGGTGCGGCCTTGCCGGCTGCAGGCGGAGTTACGATTCCTTCAGCTTCGAGACGGCGGCGGAGATCAAGGTTCTCAGTTTCGATGGCAGCGGCGCGGAGTTCGAGGGACTTGCGCGCCGATTCCTGCGCACCGGATTGCAGCTTGAGAGCGGCGTTTTCCTTGATCAACCACAACGACCAGCCGGTGGCCCCGAGGGCGGCCAAGGCCAGCAAAGCGATGGCGGGACGTGCGGGTTTCATTGCAAGGACTCCATTCTACTTCGGACTCAGGGCAAAACGGGAGCGAAATTCTGGTGCGAGGCCGGGCGCGGCCAGTTCAATGGTGAACTGGCGAGGCAGGCCTTTTGGAACCGAAAAGTCGAGGGCGTGGTGCGCCAGGATGCGGGCCAGTGCGGCTCCGATCGAGGACGAGATTTCGGCTTGAGAGCGGCAGAAGACGGCCGATCCCCCAGTGGCTTCGGCGGCCTGGCGCAGCCCGATCTGATAGGCCTCGTTGAGACGGTCCCGGAGATAGGCAAGGTGGACGACGAAGACCGGAGCATCGTAGCCTGCGAGGGCGGAGGCGAGTTTTGAAGTCCGTTCACGGATCAGCGCGTCGGGGAAGCGGCGGGAGAGGTCGCGGCTGTCGGAATAGTTGATGACGGGATTGGTGTAGTCTTCCCGGTAATTAAAGATGTTGGAGTCCGTGATGTGGAGGATGGCGATGCGCACGGGCGACTTGGCGATGATTGAAGAGGCGAGCCTGGAGGCGGGTTCCATCGCTTCGAGGAGGCCGGCGGCTCCGGTGGTGCGGGCGTTGCGGATGGCGGCGATGGTAGCGGCAGAGTCCTCGCTGGGATCGGCGAGGACATTCAGTCCGTCCTGGGCCGAGAGGGCGGCGGTCCAGACGTTTGGCGGCAGTTTGGCCAATTCGGCGGCGAGCGTGTCGCGGGCCTCGGTGATGAGGGTCAGGTCGCCGGTCAGGTCAGCCACGATGAGCAACATCAGGCCGTCCTGGGGCGAGAGGCAACGGACGATGTTCGAGGGTTTGCCTTCGGCCTTCACTGTGGACTGGCAGAGACCGGTCTCGCTCGCCGCGATCCAGGCAGACGTTCTTCGCACAGACGGACTCTCGGGTGGAGCCGCGCAAAGGGCTGCCGCCATGAAGATTGCGAGCAGGGGGATTCCGCGCATCAGAAGCTAAACCTGAGGCCGAGTTGAACCACTCGTCCGCCGCGGGAGCCAATGATCTTACCGGCGTTGACGTTGGGCGAGCCGGCTGTACCAATGGTGGTGTCGGGGTCGTTCCAGTTGCCCAGGTTGACAAAGTTGAAGGCCGAAGCGTTGAACTCGAAGGCGCGCTCCTGGTCGATGGCTAATCTCTTCGCGAGGGACAGATCGTTGCTCTGCGTGGTCGGGTTGCGCAGCGTCGAGTGGGTCCGGGGGCCGCTGCCAAGAGTGAAGTCGGGTGGATGGCTGAAGGCATCGGGGTTGAACCACAAGTCAGGGGACGGATTGCTGACCGAAGGGTCCGCGCTATCGACCGTGTTGATTCGAAGCGCCTGAATGACGCCGCCAGTGTTGTTGAACATGGGGTGGAGGGCCAGCGGCTCTCCAGACGAAATGGAGCTGATGCCGGAGACCGACCAGCCTGAAATAATCCAGCGGCGCCAGTCCTGGAAGCTGAGCCAGGGCTTGCCAATGCCGAACGGGAGTTCGTACATGTAGCTGAGCGACAGGCGCATCGGGCTGTTGTAGGCAGCAAGGCTCCACTCGTTGCGGACGTTGAAGAAATCCTGTTTGCCGTAAGGGCCGGAATAGTCGTCGAACTGTCTGGAGAACTCCGCGTTCGCCGAAAGTGAAAGGCCCTGGGAGGTTCTCTTCTCAACGCGAATCGCGGCGACCGTCCGGCGGTACTTTCCGCCGGCCCAAAGGCCGTTGACGTCGAAACGGAGGTACTGAGGGAATGGGCGGAGTTCGCGGATGAAAGACTCGTCGTTGAGCCGGTCGCGGTAGACGAGATTGTCGGGGTGAACGGCGTTAGGGCTGACGGCGTTGTTGCCGACATAGAGGTTTATGCCGGAAGAGAGCGAGGTCGAACCGGTGAGCACGATGGAGAAGGGCAACTCGCGTTCGTAGGAGAGGCCGGAGGAGAGGTAGCGGGGCAGGGCGCCGCTGCGGTCACTGAGGTCGGCGGAGGTTTGGTTGGCGGCTTCGGGTCGCAGATCCGGGAGCGAAATCAGGGGAGGGGGGACGCCGCCGCCCAGGATGAGAGCGGGGTCAAGCTGAGCATTCTGAGAGAAGAAAGTCGAGTATCCATTGAAGCCCTGCGTACCCCACTGGCCATTGGGCAGTGCGAAGTTCTGGTAGTTGAGCGAGATGGAGTAGCGCAGTACGGCTTTGCGGTTTCCGCGCGGGTTCCAGGCGAGCGAGAATGACGGCTGCGGGCGGATCTGGGTCGATTGAAAGGACCGGCCCACGCCGTTGAGCCCGGCGAAAATCATCGCACCGGGACGGGAACTGCCGGGGTTCGATGCAGCAAGATCGACTGTGGACATACGGTCGTAGCGCTCGGTGCGGGGTCCGCTGAACTCGGTGTTCAAGCCGAAGGAGACGTTGAGGCCCGGCCGGATCTCCCAGTTGTCGCTGAATGCGAACATGCCGCGCCAGCTTCGGAAATAGGATGGGGATGGGAAATAGCTCACCTCGACGTATTGGGGCATGCCCAGCATCAAGGATGCGAAGGCTCTGCCGGTGTTCACGATGCCGGGCAAGGAGGTTAGTCCGGAGCCGAATCGGAAGAAGCCGGAGGGGTACTGGGGCAGGGACGTGTTCGCCCGGTAACGGGCAAACTGACCGGCGAAGCGGAAGCTGTGCTTGCCGTGGCGGAGCGAGAAGCCGTCGGTGAAGGTGAAGTAGTGGCGGGCGTGGCGGGCGGTGGGATTGGCCCGGCCGAGGCCAAGGTAGCTGTCGATGATAACGAAGGGAAAGGTGTTGCCGGGGACGCCGTCGAGACCGAGTTGGGCGGGGAAGCCGCCGGTTTCAGAAGTGGCGCCGGAGATATCGCTGGAGAGCTCGGCTGAGAAGGTATTGACGCTCTGAGGAGAGATGGTCAGGACATGCTCGGTGGAGAGGCGGCGGTTAGAGTACTCGCGGTCGGGCGAGCCTGGGTTCGCCGCATTGTCATAGAAGCGAGCGGCGGCCTCGAGACCGTTGGTAAAGGAACTGGAGACGGCCAGGCGGTGTTTCTGGAGGAATGTGTGATCCACCTTGAGGATCATCCCGTTGGCGCGGTTTGACTCGGGAGAAAAGACGAAGTAGTTGTTGCGGTTGAAGGGTCCGGCGTTGGAGTTGGGATCCGGATAGTACGAGGCCATCCGAGTAGCGACTGGATCCAGGCGTGCGGATGGGATGCGGTTGGCGGGGAACTGGTCGCGGAGGTATTGGAGGTTCGATTCAGAGACGGCGATCGAGGGGATGTAGTCAGGATTGGGGCGAGTGCTGGCGGGATCGTAGACCCGCAGGAGTTCCCCAGCGGCATCGACGGTCTGGCCGAAGTCGCCATTGCGTTCAGCGACGAGGGGAATTGTTCGCAGATAGGATCGGCCGATCTTCTCACGGACGCCTTCGTAGCTGACGGAGAAAAAGGTGCGGCGGGAGCCGTCGTAGATTCGAGGGACGACCAGCGGCCCGGAGAGGTTGAAGCCGAACTGGTTTCTGCGGAGGATGTTCTTGTCGCCGCCGCGCTGCCTGACGTCGTGAGGGGTCGCGTCGAGAAAGTCGTTGCGGAAGTTGTGGAAGAGGCGGCCATGGAACTGCACGCTCCGGGCGCCTGTCCGGGCACGGCGAGGCGCATCCTGGCGCAGGCCCAGGTTTCTGGTCTGGACCTTGAACTCCTCGGCCGCGCGCCGCAGGTCCGGCACGGCACTCTGGGGAGTATCCGCGCCTGAACAGAGAGCGAACGAAAACGCGGCGGAGATCACGAGGCTGGGAGCCGGCAATCCGCGCATCAAACTCCAGTGTAGCTTGCCGCGGACGGGAGACTGGAGCGCTCTGCCGGACGATAGCGAGAACGCTACAATCCCTGCGGTCCGGGGCGGCCTTCCGCCCGCTCTCGCGATTGGATAACCTGACTGGGAATGAAGCTACGAGAACTTGCTGAGCGCATCGGCTGCGCGTTTCGCGGCGACGGCGAAGTTGAGATCACTGGCGTGGCCGGCATGGAGCATGCCGATGGCAGTCAAATCACGTTCCTGGCGAACCCGAAGTATGCGAACAAAGTGAAAGCGACCAAGGCGGCCGCCATCATCGTCCATGAAAGTGCCGGGGATGTCGGGCTACCGGCGCTGCTGTCGGAGAATCCGTACCTGGACTTTGCCCGGGCGCTGGAGCAGTTCTACCAGCCGCCGCGTCCGGAGCCGGGCGTGCATCCCACGGCGGCGGTTCACCCGTCAGCCGTGATCGGGCCGGAGGCGAGCATTGGCGCTTACACGGTGGTCGGAGCGGGGGTGAGTATCGGCGCCAGGGCCATCATCCATCCGCACGTCGTGATCTATGTGGATTGTGAGATCGGGGACGATTTCACGGCGCACTCGGGCGTGGCCGTGCGCGAGGGGACGCGGATCGGGAACCGGGTGATTCTACAGAACAACGTGGTGATCGGCGCGGATGGATACGGTTTCGCGAAGAGATCCGACGGCAGTCATTACAAGATCGTCCAGTCGGGTCCGGTGGTGATCGAAGACGATGTCGAGATCCAGAGCATGAGCAACGTGGATCGGGCGACGGTGGGTGAAACCCGAATCAGGGAAGGGGTGAAGGTTGACAGCATGGTCCAGATCGGCCACGCCTGCGACGTCGGCGAGAAGAGCATCATCTGCTCGCAGACGGGGCTGGCCGGCAGCACGGTTCTCAAGAAGAACGTGCTACTGGCGGGGCAGGTGGGCGTGAGCGGGCATCTGACGATTCAGGACAACGCGATTGTCTATGCGCAGAGCGGGATTGGCGGCGATATCGAGGCTGGCGCGGTGATGTCGGGTTCGCCGGCATTCGAGGCAGCCACCTGGCGGCGCTCCGTGGCGGCTTTTCCGAAGTTGCCCGAGATGGTCAAGGCGATGCGACAATTGGAAAAGCGCCTGGCTGTCCTCGAAAATCAGCGCGTCAAGGAGGATGGATGAGCAAGGATAAAGGGCAGGCGCGCGCCCCGCTGGCTTACAGGAACGAGAACTTTCTGCAAGGTTGGTCGGCCCGGAGCCTGAGAATCCTCTCCGAGTATTTTGAACCTCTTGACCGTCTTGGACACCACCAGATTCGCGACACGGTGGTGTTCTTCGGCTCGGCCCGGACACGGGAAGACGGACCCCATGCTCAGTACTATGCCGCCGCGCGCGAACTGGCCCGCCAAGTGACCGAGTGGAGCGATTCTCTCGAACCGCCGACGCGCCGGTTTGTTGTCTGTACCGGCGGCGGCCCAGGGATCATGGAAGCCGCCAACCGCGGGGCGAAGGACGCCGGCGGGTTGTCGATCGGCTTCAATATCGCGTTGCCTTTTGAGCAGTTTCCCAACTCGCATATCACGCCGGACCTCAACTTCGAGTTTCACTACTTCTTCATGCGCAAGTTCTGGTTCGCCTACCTGGCGAAGGCTCTGGTGGTCTTCCCAGGGGGCTTTGGGACGCTGGACGAACTCTCCGAGATCCTGACTCTGACGCAGACGCAGAAGTTATTTAAGAAGATGAAAATTCTTCTCTACGGCCGCGAGTTTTGGAACGAAATTCTGAACTTCGATGCGTTGGTAAAGCACGGAATGATCAGCGAGGAGGACTTGAGCCTTTTCGAGTTTGCCGACACTCCGGAAGACGCAATGGCGTTACTCAAGCCGTTTCTGCTGGAGAACTACCTGCAACCTCATCAGGTGCGGGCGGCAGAGGAGTTGCCCGATATCGCGCGTTCGAGGATTTGAGGCAAGATAGCCGCACATGGCGAGACTGGGACCACGAAATGCGGGTTGGAGACTAGGCTGGCTGGAGACTGTCTTCCTGGGCTCGCTTGGGCTGCTGGCGCTGCTGCAATGGTCAGATCCGAGGCCCGGGCTGAAGTTCGTGGTTGGGGCGGTGGCGATTGTCTCGGGATTGCTGGTTCTGGGGCGGCTTGCCTTGCTGGGTATGCGCCGGGCGATCTGGCGTCTCCGCGACCGGTTGCTGGTCACCTATCTGTTTATCGCCGTGGTTCCAGTGGTATTAACGGCGTTTTTCGCCCAGTTGGGCGCGTGGGCGCTATCCAGCCAGGTTGGCGTCTACCTGTTGAATGCGGAACTGCAACGGCGTGTCGGCTCGATTCAGAGCGCTGCCGTCTCACTCAGCAAGGCGCCAGCGGCGATGCGGGCGGAGGCGCTTCGACGGACCGGATTTGTCTTCCGCGAGCGGTATCCTGGGCTTGAGATTCTGATTCGGGACGAACGGGGCGGAGAACTGCGTTTCCCTCAGGAATCGACGCTATCAGTACCGCCGCGGAGTTGGGCGGAGACCGCCGGCGTGCTGGTGAGAGACAGCCACTTCCATGTCTGGGCCCATGTGACATCGCCTGTCGAGGTTCTGGTGGTCACCCCAATCACGCGATCGTTCCTGCTGGGGCTTGTGCCAAACCTTGGCGACGTGACCCTCAGGAGTTACCTTGGAAACGCCGGCAAACAACTGGAACCGGCGCGAATCTATGGCAGCCTGCCGGGCGAAACGGCCCCGCCCGCTGGAGACATGCCGGGAGCGGCCAACATCTTCGACCTGCCGATCAACTATGGCGCGACTCTTCCGGTCGCGCTCTGGGAAGATCCGAACGCCCAGGAAGTGGCCGTACTCGGTATGCGGACCAGGATCTCGGGCGTACTGAATCTGCTGTTCAACCAGAAGTCCTGGCGCGACCAGCAGTCGCTGCTCGAGATTGTGATTCTGCTCGGCGTCAGTTCCGTACTGCTGATCCTGCTGGCGGCCTTTGTGGGCGTCTCATTGACGAGAGCCATCACGGAGGCGGTGCACAACCTGTATGAGGGCACCAAACGAATCAGGGCTGGCGACCTGGCCCATCGCATCGAGGTGAGGGGCGACGATCAGTTGTCCGAACTCGGCAAGAGCTTCAACTCGATGGCCGAAAACCTGGAACGGTTGCTGAAGTCGGAAAAAGAACGGCAGAGACTTCAGGCTGAACTGGAGATTGCCCGGGAGGTACAGGCGCAGTTGCATCCGAAGGAGATGCCCAATGTCGGGAGCCTGGAGGTTGTCAGCGTCTGCCACGCGGCGCGGCTGGTGTCCGGCGACTACTACGACTACCAGCGCATGGGCGAACACAAGTTGGCCGTCGCTATCGGCGATGTGGCCGGGAAGGGAATCTCGGCGGCGCTACTGATGGCCACGCTGCAATCGGCGATGCGCAGCCAGTTACGTCATTGCATGGAGATGATGGCCAGTTCGCCGAACGGCGGCGCCTATGGCAGCCTGTCGACGGCGCGGTTGATGTCGAATCTGAACCAGCACCTTTACGCATCGACATCGCCTGAGAAGTACGCCACTTTCTTCTTCTCGATCTATGACGACGAGACCGGGATGCTGAGCTACACCAACGCCGGCCACTTGCCTCCGCTGCTGGTTCGCGGGGGAGAGGTGTTCCCGTTCGATGTGAACGGGACTGTCGTGGGGGCGTTTCCCGACGTCCCGTATGAGGAGAGTTGCCAGAAGCTGGAAAGCGGCGATCTGTTGGTCTGCTACACCGATGGCATTACTGAACCGGAGAATGAATACGGGGAGATGTTCGGGGAGGACCGGCTGATTGAGATTCTGAAGGCGCATTCGGGCCTGGCAGCGGGCGAAGTGGCGGATGCCGTGGTACGGGCCGTGCAAGAGTGGACCGCATCCCCCGAGTTGCAGGACGACATGACGATGCTGGTTGCGCGAAAGAGGTGATCGAAGTGGGCCTGTCGAGGCGCATCGGGACGCTACTGCTCGCCATCGCTCTTGTTCTGTGCGCGGGAACTACTGGATATGTATTTATCGAGGGGTACCCGTGGTTCGACGCGTTTTACATGGCGGCGATCACCATGACGACGGTGGGGTACATGGAGATCCATCCGCTGTCGCCGGCGGGCAGGGTTTTCAATTTGGGCTATGTGCTGGCCAGCGTCAGCCTGCTGCTGATCTCGATTGGAGTGATGACGCAGATCGCGGTGGAAAGCCAGTTTGGGAATGTCATCGGCCGGAGGCGGGCCAGGAAAATGATCGACAAAGCGGCGAATCACTATATCGTTTGCGGCTTCGGACGAGTCGGGCGCAGGGCGGCGAAGGAGTTGAAGAACAGCGGGCTGGATGTTGTCGTGATCGACCGCCGCGATGATCGCGTCGAGTGGGCGCTCAAGAGCGGCTATCTGGCACTGGCCGGCGATTCGACACGAGACGAAACGCTGCGCGAAGCCGGCGTCGAGAGGGCCAAAGGTATGGTGGTTGCCCTGGCCACCGATGCCGACAACCTGTTTGCCTTGATCTCCGCGAAGGGGATCAACCCGCGGTTGCGAGTCGCCGCGCGGGCGGCCGAGGACGATACGGAACGGAAGATGCGCCAGGTGGGCGCCGACGAGGTGTTTGCACCTTACCGGATGACCGGTGTCCGGTTGGCACAGGCTTTGGTGAAGCCGCATGTCTTTCAATTCCTCGATTTCGCCACCTCCTCGATCGGCATGGAAGTCTACATGGAGCAACTGGCGGTATCGGGGGAGAGCGACCTGGCCGGCAAGACGCTGGCGGAACTCAACGTCAGGCGGGAATTGAAGGTCATTGTCCTGGCAATCCGTCGCGCGGGCGGCACGATGGTGTTCAATCCTGGCGCCGAGGCCCGCATCGAGGAAGGCGATTCGCTGATCGTGATGGGAGAACAGGACCCGCTGAGAAAGCTCGAGAAGCGTGTGATCGGAGACCAGCGATGAAGATTCTCACGGCGGATCAGGTGAGGGAATTGGACCGCCGGACCATCGAATCCGGCGTGCCCAAACTGGTGCTCATGGAGAATGCCGGCTGCCGCGTCGTGGAGTTCCTTGCCGGACGGTTCGATCCCTTGTCGCGGCAGCGAATCGTGGTGGTCTGCGGCAAAGGCAACAACGGCGGCGACGGGCTTGTCGCGGCGCGCCAGATCTGGATGCGCCATCGGCCCAAGTCGTTGGATGTTGTTCTACCCTGGAACGACGATGAACTGAGCCCCGGGGCGCTCGCCAATTCCCGGATGCTCTCCGCCCACGGTGTGCCGGTCCACCGGAGTGTACAGCCATACATGCGCGCGGCCACGCTTGTGGTCGACGCAGTTCTGGGTACAGGGCTGCGCGGCCCGGCGACGGGAGTGGCGCTTGATTTGATACGGGAGATCAACAGCGGCTTCCCCGCGGCCGCGGTCGTTGCAGTCGACTTCCCGTCCGGGCTGAGCGAAGGCGGCGAGTTCACGCATCCCATGGCCACGGTGACTTTCACGGCTCCGAAGATCGAGCAGGTGATGCCGCCGGCCTGCGACGCCATGGGCGAACTGGTCGTCAGGCAGATCGGGACGCCGCCGGAGTGGCTGGAACAGGACGATGCTCTGAATACGTTCCTGGTTGAGCCGGCAATGTTTGCGCGCCTCTTCCAGCCCAGGCCTCGCGGATCGCACAAGGGCGACTTCGGCCACGTGCTTGTGATCGGCGGAGCGCCGGGCAAAGGAGGGGCTGCCGCGATGGCGGGCTTTGCCGCGTTGCGTTCCGGCGCGGGTCTGGTGACAGTCGCCGCCGCGGAGTCCGAGCGGCCCGCGGTCACCGCGCTGGCGCCTGAACTAATGACGCAGGCGCTACCAAACGAACCTATCGACAAAGATGTGATTGCCATCGGACCTGGCCTTGGTTGTGCGCCCGAACATGTGAATCTAGTGCGGCGGCTCTTCGCTGAATCGCCGCTTCCAATGGTCGTCGATGCCGACGGCCTCAACGCCCTGGCTGGTTCCGAGTTTCGCGGGCCCGGCCCGATGCGCGTTCTGACGCCGCACCCGGGCGAGATGTCCCGGCTGATGGGGATTCCTTCGGTCGAGATTCAAGCAGACCGGGCCCGAGCCGCACGAGCGCTCGCCTCTGAACGTGGTGTCATCGTCGTTCTGAAAGGCCAGCGGACTTTGACTGCCATGTCCGACGGCCGGCTCTTCGTCAACCCAACCGGCACACCCGCCATGGCAACCGGCGGCAGCGGCGACATCCTCACTGGATTCATCGCAGGCTTGCTCGCCCAGAACCCGGCGAACGCCGAACCCGCCCTGCTCGCCGCAATCTGGCTCCATGGGCGCGCCGGCGAACTAGCGGCGGTGGAGTTGACTGAGAACTTCGTCACCGCCACAGATCTGATCCGTTATCTTCCCGAGGCCATCCGTGAAGCGCGAGACCTTCATCACCAATAGCGAGGAGGAGACCATCGCGCTAGGCCGCAGTCTCGCGGGGCGCTGGCCGCGGCCGTGTGTCGTCCTGCTGATCGGCTCCATGGGCGCCGGCAAAACTACCCTTGCGAAAGGGATTACCGCCGGCGCGGGAGCGGCGAAGGAGGACGAAGTCTCCAGCCCGACGTTTCCGCTGATCCACGAATACGGCGATCCGGTCAGCGTCTATCACGTCGATCTCTACCGCCTGGACACCACCGAAGAGGTTGAACGAATCGGTTTGGATGAGATCCTGGACCGTCCTGCCTTGATCCTGCTGGAGTGGGCCGAACGGTTTCCCCGCCTGTTGCCGGCTCGCCGGGTGGAGATTAGAATTGATGCTTTCGACGATGAGAGGCGCTCGATCGAGGTGACCGAACATGAATCCTAGCGGCGCTAGCCAGCCTGAGAGCGAATTGCGGACGCGATTGCTCTCCATCGTGAGCCTGGTCTCCATGGCGGTCCTTCTGCTCGCTGGGGTGTACGCGATACTGATGCCGTTCGCCGAGATTCTTCTAGCGGCCGCGATGTTGACAGTGTGTTTCTACCCGGTGTACGCCTGGATCCACCAGCGCGTGCGCAACCCCGATATCGCGGCGTTCGTCTGCATCCTGTTTCTGCTGGTTCTGATTCTCGCTCCGCTTGCCATGCTCGGCACGGTGGTGGCCCGTGAGGCGCAATCCGCCTACGGTGGGCTGCAGGAAAAGAGCGTCGAGCAGGGGGGGTGGGCCAACTACATCAGCCATTTCGCCGACGCCCCCGCACAGTGGATCAGTGCACGCACCGGCACGCCGGCTGACGAGATCAAATCGGCAATCTCGGAACGGGCGCAGGCCGGCGCCGAGAGGCTCGTCGCATGGAGCGGCAGGCTGGTGGGCAATCTCACGTCCACTCTGACCGACATCATCCTGACCCTGTTCGTGATGTTCTTCATGTTTCCCGCCGGCAAGCGCTTCGGGAACCACCTCCATGAGTACCTTCCGATCGGTAAGCCGCGGCTGGACATGATGCTGGAGACGATGAAGTCGGCCATCACTGCGAACCTCTACGGGATGGTTGCCGTGGCGGCGTCGCAGGGCGTACTCGTAGGATTGGGGTTTGCTATTACCGGACTCCCATCGGCCGTCTTCTGGGGTGTCGTTGCCTCGTTCGCTGCCCTGATCCCAATCGTTGGAACCGCATTGATTGTCGGCCCGGCCGTGATCGTGCTCGGCGTAGGCGGCGCTTACGGCAAGGCCGTCTTTCTGCTCGTCTGGGGGATTCTTGTCGTGGGGATGTCGGATAACTTCATCCGGCCCCTGGTCCTCAAGAAGGGCATGGAAATGAATACGCTCGCCATCTTCCTGTCGTTGATGGGCGGCGTGCAGGCTTTTGGTTTTATTGGGCTCTTTGCCGGTCCGGTGATCCTGACGATGGCCTTCGTCATCCTGCGGATTCTCAATGAGGAGCGGCTGGCCTGGCAGAACGGAAGCCCCGTCATGCCGGACCCCAGCCCTGAATCAATCGCGCCCGGGGAAGTCACTCCCGCGAACTGACGCCTACTGCTTGCCCGTCTTGGACGGCGCCGTCTCGCCTTTCCGCAGCAGGCTGGGCCGCTTTTTCGTCTTGACGTCCTCTTCAGCCTTCTTGGCTTCGGCCTTCTTCGCCTCTTCCCGGCCTTCGGGAGTCATCAGGGCCTCGCGTTCCTTCCGCTGTTCAACCTGCTTCGTCTCCACGCTCCGAATCCTATCGCGCATGTCTTCCTCGGCCAGTTCGGCGCTGTCGTTGAGAGTCTCGATCGCGGTGTCGAGAGCAAACTTGTAGCGGGCCAGATCCGTTGGGTTCGAATCGCGGTGCTTCTGGAGACGCGCGTTGAAGTCGCGCGCCGTCTTGGCCACGTCTGGCAACGCCGTGATCGCTTTCTGGTGTTTCAGTGCGTCGTCGATCACAACGTCGAGAGTCTCCATCAAATCGGTCACCTGCTCCAGGAAGTTGTGGATCGTGCTGGAACGCCCTAGTTTGTTTTGCGCGAACAACTGGTCGATCAAATCCATGCGCTGCTTTGCAAAGGTCAAGTAGAGGCCGATGCGCAGGTCGGGCTCCTGCGCCAAACGGATCTGGTCGGCTTCGTCAGCCGTCAGGAAGTCGCCCTGCGCGTTGACAGGGGCGGCCACTGAAAGGGCGAGCAAGAATGCGACGGCGAGTTTCATGGGTGACCTACTTTCCTCCCATCACGCTGAGGAGAAACTCCTCGTGCAGCAGTTGAACTTTGTCCCGGACTTCCTCCGCATACGGCCGGTCGTCGAGCGAAAGCGCGAGAGCCAGGTCCGTCAGTTCTTTGACGAATGCCCGCGTTCGCATCTCCCCCTTCTTGTATTGCCTGCTCAGCTTATTCGGGCGCTTGCCCGTCTGTCGCAGGGAGTCGAGCGCCAACTGGCAGCTCTCGGCGACGCGCTTCAGCGCCTCATCGAGAGCAGGCCTGGAACCGGATTCAACGACCGTCTTCCTGGCGCGGGCGAGTTCCGCGCCGGCGAACTCGATTGCCAATTCGGAGCGCTTTTCCAGCCGCGGCTCGGCTCGAACCTCATCCAGGCTTGCGGGAGGAGGTGCCGCCAAGAGGGCGAGAAGGATGAACCCTGTCATCGCCGCGCCTCCTTTTCCAGGATGCGCGCCCGCTGTCTGGCCTTGAACTCCTCGTCAGGGAACTTGCCGCCGCTCTGCGCCAGGAACTTCCGGTAACTTTCCAGCGCCGGTACCGGCTGGTGCAGCGAGTCGAGCGCCGTCGCACGGAACCACCAATAGCCCGGCGTCTCCCCCCCCAGTTCGCGGCTCTTGTCGAGCGCAGTGATGGCTCCTGCGTAGTTCTTGACCAACATCAACATGCCCGCGAGTTCATTCCAGGCCTCAATCGAGCCGGGCTTCGCTTGCGTGGCCGCAAAGAACTGTTCGGCGGCCTCGGAGAACTTTTTCTCGTTGCGCAGAAGCCGGCCGAGGAAGAGGCGCGCATCGGCATTCGACGGTTCCTTCTGCACGACGTAGGCGGCCATCGGAGTCGCCTTGGCCGGCTGCTTGTTCCGCAAATAGACTGTCGCCAGCGCATAGGCCGCAGCCGGCGCGGGCGATCGCTTCATGACATCTTCGAAAGCCGCTGCCGCGCCCTCCAGGTCTCCCGAGTCCATGAGTAGCAATCCCAGACGCTCGCGCGCGCCAGGGTCGGATACCTTTTTGTAGGCGTCGATCGCCTCCGCCTTCAGCCCGACCTGCTCGTAACATGCCGCAGCTTCGAGCAGGATGCTCTGGTCGTCAGGCGCAAGCCGCAGGGCCTTCTGAAACCATGGTGCGGCTTCTTTCCACAGTTGCCGCCCCGTATGCGCCCGCGCCAGCAGGTACGGCGGCCGGACATCACTTTCCTTCGCGGCAGCGGCCTGTTCCAGCAAAGGGATCGACTCCGCGTACCGGCCGGTCTTCACCAGCAACTGCCCAAGATTGAGTTGAGCCTCGATCAACTTAGGAGACAGTTCGAGCGCCTTCTTGAATGCCTCGATGGCCTCGGCATCGCGGCCCACGAGCGAGTAAGCGATGGCGAGGTTAAACCGTGCGGGGAGGTTGCCGGGTTCGCGTGTGACGACGGGTTCCAGCAAACTGACGGCCTGGGCGGGCCGCCCGCCATCCAGATGGGCAATCGACGCTGCCACCGGGTCCTCGGGAATTGCCGCCGCCGGCGGCGGGGCCGTCAGCAGGAACAGGACAATACTAAGCGCCGCCTCCATGCTCATATTGTAGGTTGGCGTTGACGCGGGGTGGAGGCGGGTCGGCGCGGGATGACCCACGGTGGAGCAGTGGAAAATGGTAAGAAGGATTCGACATGGCTGTAACCAACTACCTGGGCCGTCGCGCCCATTCGATCGAAAACGAACACTTGGAAGTTGTCGTGACCGCAGAAGGAGGGCACATCGCATCGATCCGTGATAAGGCGACCGGAGTGAATCCTCTCTGGGCGCCACCCTGGAAGTCGATTGAGCCGTCCACCTATGACGAGGCGATGCATCCCGAGTACGGCTGCAATGCCGAATCGAAGCTGCTCACTGGGATTCTCGGACACAATCTCTGCCTGGACCTGTTCGGCGGACCGTCCGAGGATGAGGCCGCCGCGGGCATCTCAGTTCATGGAGAAGGCTCCATCGCGCCTTATGCCTTGCATGTGGCTGGCGAAGTCCTGACGCAGGAAGCGACATTGGAGACATGCCAGTTGAAAGTGACCCGGCGGATTCGTTTGGCAGCCGGATCGAGACGCCTCGAAATCTCCGAGACCGTCGAGAACCTGTCCCCCTGCGACCGTCCGGTGGCTTGGACCCAGCACGTTACGCTCGGCCCGCCATTCCTGGAGAAGGGCCTGACGCAATTCGAGTCGACGGCGACCAAGTCGAAGACGATGGAATCCGATTTCACGGGCGGGTTCGGCCACATGGCCATCTCGGCCAAATTCGAATGGCCTCACGTTCCCCTAATCGGCGGCGGTACGGAGGACCTGCGCGTGTTCACGTCGCGTGAGAAGTCTGGCGCGTTTTCGACGCATCTGATGGACCCGTCGCGCGAAGCCGCATGGTTCACCGCCTGGAGTCCGGCACACAAACTCGCCGTCGCCTACATCTGGAAACGGAGCGACTTCCCCTGGCTGGGCATCTGGGAAGAGAACCTGGGCCGGGTGGCGCCGCCGTGGAACGGCAAGACGATCACGCGCGGGATGGAGTTCGGCGCGTCGCCATACCCGGAGTCGAGACGGGCGATGATCGATCGGGGCAGGACATTCCAGACACCGGGCTACAAATGGATTCCGGCGCGGACCGCGGTGACGGTCGAGTACGTGGCGCTGCTTGCGCCGGCGGCGAACGCTGATGAGGCGGTGTCCCTGGTGGAGGGATGAGCGGAAACTGAATGGGAATTCCACACAGCGAATTCGCGCGGGCGGGCCTATCGATCGTCGTAAGGCTGTCGTCGTTCATCCTGTTCTGTATCGGCGTGCGGATCTTCTGGAACGGGGCGTCGCGCCTTCTGGCGCCCCTGTTCCGTTCGGCGGCTCGCTGATCACCAGCCCATCTGATTCATCCGGGTGAGGATGATACCCGAGTATCGGTCCATGCGGGCCGGCTTGCGGCGGCGAGGCGAAGGCAGGATGGCGGCAAGGCGCGCGGACTGCTCCCGCGAGAGCCGTGCGGCGGATGAACGGTAGTGGAAGTTCGCAGCGGCTTCGGCGCCAAACACTCCGGGTCCCCATTCGACACTGTTGAGGTACAGTTCCAGAATTCTCTGCTTGCCCAGAATGATCTCGGTCGCTGGGACGACAGCCGCCTCGGCTGCCTTGCGCGCGATGCCGAAGCGCGTGGTGAAGAAGAGGTTCTTGACCAGTTGCTGGGTGATGGTGGACGCGCCGCGGAGACGCCCGTCTTCGAGATCGTCCTCGATGGCGTCCTTGATCTGCGACCAATCGAACCCAAAGTGCGTATAGAAACGGCCGTCCTCCGCTGCGATGACGGCGTGTTGGAGGTTGGTCGAGATGCGTGCAAGCGGAACGGGTTGGTACCGTTTCTTGTACGCGCCCTTGGCAAACCAGGACTCGACACGGCGTTGGACGTGGACTGCCGTAAAGGGCGGGTCTACGAATCGCAACATAACGAGCGACAGGACGAGGAAAGCGTAGGCCGCGGCGAGGGAGAGAAATGCGATGCGGACGATCCGCCGAAAGGGAGGACGTGTCATGACGCCTCCGATTCAGATCCAGTTGCTTCGAGTTTGGCGTTGAGCGTCTCCGGCAGGAGGAAGATCAGTGCAGCGGCCAGAAGATGGAATCCTGAATTCAAGGCGAGCGCGGACCACCGCTCAGCGATGGACACTCCGTTGAAGAACCGCACGTAGCGGGTAGTATAACTGGAACCGCGCAGATCTCGTTCTCTGCTTCAAGCCGGCCCGGATCAAGCCTCCGTCAGTCGGCTCGCAGCGCCTCCAGGGGATCTGCCCGCGAGGCGCGCCACGCTGGAAGAAACGACGCCCAAAGCCCAGCCAGTCCGAGCGCGCATGCCCCCGCGGCGAAAGATATAGGATCGTCGGGGGCCACGCCAAAAAGAAAGCTCCGCATCGCCTGTCCAAGCCCGAAGGCGCCCGCAGCCCCCAATGCCATGCCCGCCGCCAGCAGCTCTGCCGTTCGCTTCAGCAGCATTGCCACCAGTTGTGGGCGCCGGGCCCCCAAGGCCACGCGAACGCCAATCTCCCGCCGCCGCCTCGCCGCCGTGAACGACATCAGCCCGAACAGGCCGACGCATGCCAGTGCCAGCGTCTGCACCGCGAACAAGATCGATAGGTATGCAAGCATCCGCTCGCTGTGCAGCTTCTGCTCGATCACCGTCTCGTACGTTGTGATGCTGCCCAGTCCGACTCCCGGCGCAGTTTGCTCGAGAATCCGCCGGATCTCAGGGCCCCGCGCCATCCCTCCGCTTGCCCTGACGGAAATGCTGGTTACAGGGGCCGGCTGCTGCGCCATCGGAACGAACACCAGCACTTTGAACTCGTCCCTCGGCCCCGCAAACCGGGCGTCCTGCAACACGCCCACCACTTCCATCGCGCTCGCACCGTCGAACTTTTCTCCAAACGAAATCCGCTTCCCTACTGCGCGTCCCTGCCCGAACAGCCGCAGCGCTGCGTATTCGGAAAGCATCGCCACTCGCACTGCGCCCTTCCTGTCGGTCGCCGACAGAGTGCGCCCAGCCACGACATTCATGCCCATCGTCTCTGCATAGCCTTCCGAGACGTGTACGAATCGTGTCGTGTCGGATTCAACTCGATCCGCGCCTTCCGACACGACCTTCCCGGTGTGAGCCAATTCGTCAAACGGGCCGCAGCAACTCACCGCCGCAAGCCGGACTCCTGGCAGCCCTCGGATCCTCTCCAGCACTTCCCCGCGCAGCAGGTCCTGCCGCTTCATCGCTGCCGGCGTCAGTTCCAGCGGGATCTTCACCATCATCAGCCCCGCGGGCCGGATCCCGAAGTCCTGATGGCGAAGACTCTCGAGCGATCGCGCGAGAAGGACCGCACCGCAAACGACCACCAGCGATACTGCGATCTGCAACACCATCAGAGTCTGCGCTCCGGTCACGAACCGGCGCGGCGCCGTCGACGTGCGGCTCTCGCCGGCAAGGCTCCTCGCCGGGTCGATCCACGACGACGCCATCCACGCTGGCAGCAGCCCGAACAACAGCGTGGAAGCCGCAGCCACGGCTCCCGTGAACACTAGCATCCGCAAATCCACCGCTACCGCCATCGATAGCGGCCGCCCCTCCCCGACCAGCCCGATCAACGCCTGGCTGCCCAATAATGCCAATCCTGCAGCCAGACTTCCCCCTATCGCGGCCAGCAGTATGCTCTCCGCCATCATCTGCCGCATCAACCGTGCTCGGCTCGCGCCCATCGCCAGCCTCATCCCGAACTCGCGCGATCTCGCGCTGCCGCGCGCCAGCACTAGGGTAGCGACGTTGAAGCACGCGATCAGCAAGACCAGGCCGACCATTGCCATCAGCAGCCACAGCGGCTTGCCGAAATCGTGTCGCAGCTCTTCCAATCCCCGCTTCCCTTCCTCCAATACAATCGACTGCTTTCCACCCCCCGTACTCTGAAGCGTCAATCGGCCGAGTTCCCCCGCCAGTGCGCTCAGCGACGAGGCCGCCGCCTGCCGGCTCTCCCCCTGCTTCAGCCGCCCCATCACCGTCAGCCATGTCACAAACCGCGCGCTCAGAAGGTCGCCCGGCATGACTTTCGGTTGCTGGCTCATCGGAATCCAGAGGTCAGGCAGCGACCCAGGTTTCTCGCCGAAGAACTCTCTCGGCGCCACGCCCACGATCGTCAACTGAGCTTGGTTGACTGTTAATGTCGCTCCAAGCGCCGCTTGACTCCGCTGGAACTGCCTTTCCCAAAACCGGTCACTGATGACCGCCACTCCGCCTTCGCCCGCACGGTCGTCATCCTCGTTCAATACCCGTCCAGCGGCGGCCTGTACGCCCAGCACCTCAAAATAGGACCCGCTCACCAGCCGGCCCGCAGCCGAGTCCGGTGTACGCCCCCGTCTGACCACCATCTCTTTCAACGGAAAATCAGCACTTGCGAATATGCCGGCGAGCGCCGACTGGCGCCGCGACATCTCCTGGAAGTACGGATACGTGAAGCTGGAGGCTTTGCCGTCCTGCCACAGGCGCAGGATAACCAGTTGTTCCGGCCTCTCCGCCGGCAGCGGCCGTAACACAACGCGATCCAACAGGCTGAACACCGCTGTGTTGGCCCCGATGCCGATCGTTAAGGAGAATACTGCCGCAATCGTGAATCCCGGACTATTGCGCAGGATACGCGATGCGTAGCGGAAGTCGGAAACCCATGACTCCACAAGCGCCGTGCCCCGCGCCTCGCGGCACTCTTCCTTCACCGATTCGAATCCGCCGAACGCCAGCCGCGCGCTGCGCTTCGCCGCCTCAATCGTCTCGCCTCCGCGGTGTGCCTTCTCTGCCTCGCTCTCCAGGTGAAACTGAAGCTCCTCATCGAGTTCTCGATCGAGTGCCTCCCCCCGGAAAAGCGCCCGGACTCTGTACAACAGATCGTGAAGCATGATCAGGTCTCTTTCGGAGCCAAAATCAACGCCACCGCGGCAGTCAGTTTCTGCCAACTCGCCGTCTCCGCCTTCAACACCTTCCGCCCACTTGCGGTCAGTTCGTAATACTTGGCACGGCGTCCGTTGTCCGAAACTCGCCAATCCGGCCGGATCAGCCCACGCCGTTCCATCCGGTGCAGAGCAGGGTACAGCGACCCCTGCTGCACCTGCAGTGCCCCGTTCGACCGCTGGCTCAGCCGTTCCGAGACTGCCCAGCCATGCTGAGGCTCGGCCTCAAGAGTCTGCAGGA
>CAZLDN010000040.1:0-40435 GCA_964558355.1 uncultured Candidatus Solibacter sp. | reverse complement strand
AGTAGGGAATTCTAATTGTCGCCGGCCGGAAGTTCTAATTGTCGCCGATCAGTCCAACATGGACCGAGCCGCCGCACCGGGGAACGTGGCGTTGAAAAGGGGCGATGCGCACCTGCCGCGGCCGAGCGTGGTGAATGTGTCTCAGATGGTCACGGTAGACAAGCTTGAACTTGAGGATCGTGTGGGGCGGCTTCCAAGCGCGGCGATGGCATCGGCCCTGAGCGGGTTGCGGCTGCTCTTCGAAGGCGAGTAGCTACGTCTTGGCCAAGGCGCTGACCCGGTCTTCCGACACGGTGAGCCACTTGGTGCGGCTTGGACACTACCCTTGAAGTTACGCCGCAGCCGCCTCGAATTGGTTGCGGGGCGGCCCCGGTTCCCCTATTTCGATCCTTTGGCTGCGACGGCCTTGGGCGCTTCGACTGCGAGTGTGCCGTCGGGCTGGCGGAGGAGGCCCAATGCCAGACGAACTTCGCGGTCGAGCTTGTCCTGCGTTTCTACGTGGTCGCGCAGGAACTGTTTGGCGTTCTCGCGGCCCTGACCGATGCGTTCGCCCGAGTAGCTGTACCAGGAACCGCTCTTCTCGACGATGTTGCGCTCGACGCCGACATCCAGCAGGTCGCCGACCAGCGAGATGCCCTCGCCGTACATGATGTCGAACTCGGCTTCGCGGAACGGCGGCGCCAGTTTGTTCTTCACCACCTTGACCTTGGTCCGGTTGCCCACCACCACGTCGCCATCCTTGATTGCCGCGATGCGACGGATGTCGATGCGGACCGTCGAGTAAAACTTCAGCGCGCGCCCGCCGGTGGTGGTCTCCGGGTTGCCGAACATGACGCCGATCTTCTCGCGGATCTGGTTGATGAAGATCAGGCAGGTGTTGGACTTCGACACTACGCCGGTGAGCTTCCTCATCGCCTGCGACATCAGCCGTGCATGGACGCCGACGAAGCTGTCGCCCATCTCTCCTTCGAGCTCGGCCTTGGGCACAAGGGCCGCGACCGAGTCGACCACCAGGACATCGATGGCGTTCGAAGCGATCAGCGCGGCGGTGATCTCCAGGGCCTGTTCGGCATAGTCGGGCTGGGAGACCAACAGGTTGTCCACATCGACCCCGAGTTTGCGGGCATAGGTGGGGTCTAGCGCGTGTTCCACGTCAACGAAGGCAGCCATGCCGCCGGTCTTTTGGGCGCTGGCGACAACCTGGAGGGCGATGGTGGTCTTGCCCGAAGCCTCGGGTCCGTAGACTTCAACGACGCGCCCGCGCGGGAATCCGCCGCAGCCCAGCGCATGGTCCAGCGAGACCGAACCCGTGGAGATCGCGTTGACCGCGATGACCTCCTGAGCCCCAAGACGCATGACGGAGCCTTTGCCGAACTGCTTCTCAAGTTGGCCGAGCGCTGCCGCGAGCGATCGTTGCTTTTCCTTGTCGTCCATGATGGCTCCTCTTGGTGGTAAGTGAAAGAATTTATACTACCACAACAGTAGGCGATCGTGAAGCGCCCTGCAACACATAGTAGCGCCTGGAGGGTGATTTTCTCTCTTTGCGTGGGCAGAATCTGCTGGCTGCGGAGGCCGGCAAGGAAGAAGACCCGCCTAGCCAGGTGCGGCGTCAGCGGGTCTCATCGCTCCTCTCCTGTTCAGAGAGCCTTTAGAAAATCACTTCTGGTAGTAGTCGGCGTTCTTCTGAGCGTATTCGGACCACTTCTCCGGCAGGTCGTCCAGGGCGAAGATCGCCGAGACAGGACAGACGGGGACGCAGGCGCCGCAGTCGATGCACTCGACCGGATCGATATAGATCAGCTCGACCGCTTCGAACCCCGGTTCGTCCTTCTTGGGGTGGATGCAATCGACCGGACAAGCGTCCACACAGGCGGTGTCCTTGGTACCGATGCACGGCTCGGCAATGACGTAGGCCATCTCTATTCCCCTCTCTCAATCCCCTGATTGGTTCAGGTGTGGATCCCAGAAATGTCGTTAGATGACTATACCATAGGCGTTCAAGCTCAACAACGCCGGGTGCGCCCAGCGGTCGCCTTGGGGAGGCGAATGGTTGTTTTCCACTATTGAATGATCCTTGTCACCTTCTCGAGGGCGTCTTCGGCCGGCCGGTAGCCAGGCTCGATGTCGAGGGCGTTCTGGAAGCACTCGCGGGCGCGCGAATAGAGTTCCATGGCGGCCCAGGCGCGGCCGAGGTTGTACCAGGGGTAGTGATAGGTTTTGTACCGGCGGCATTGGGTCGCCTTTTCAAGCCAGGCGACAGCGGCCTCGGGTTTGCCTTGTTCGATCAGGTGGGCTCCGATGTCGTTGTAGGGGTTGCCGTAGTCGGGATCGATTTCGATGGCGTTACGGCACTCCGCGATCGCCTCGTCAAAACGCTGCTGGAGGCTGTAGGTCAAGCCGAGACAGGTATGCGCCTCGGCGGTCGGGTGGATTTCTATGGACCGCTGGTAAAGAGTAGCGGCCAGTTCAAGTTCGCCCTGCTTCTGCAGGCTGCAGGCTTTGTGGAAGATTTCGATGGCCAGCGCGCGACGCTCGGCGTCCATGAGACAAGGTATACCCGATGAGAAAGCCCTTGGCAACTGCTTGGCCTACAATGGGGGGGTGATGATTCAAAAGGTCCGCAAAGCAGTCTTCCCGGCAGCCGGTCTGGGGACGCGGTTCCTGCCCGCCACCAAGGCGATGCCCAAGGAGATGCTGCCGCTGGTGGACAAGCCGTTGATTCAGTACGGCGTGGAAGAGGCCCTTCATTCGGGCATGCCGAACATCATCATCGTCACCGGCCGCGGCAAGACGACGATCGAAGATCATTTCGACGTGTCGTTCGAACTCGAGCACTTGCTCGAAAGCCAGAAGAAGAAAGACCTGTTGAACGTCGTGCGGGCGGTTTCGGACTTGATCGACGTCGCCTACATCCGGCAGAAGGAAGCTCTGGGGTTGGGACACGCCGTGCTGAGGGCTAAGGACCTCGTGGCCAATGAACCCTTCGCCGTCGTGCTGTCGGACGACGTGATCGACGCCGAGATCCCCTGCTTGCGCCAATTGCTCGATATCTATGATTTCTATGGGAGTTCGGTGCTGGCGCTGATGGAAGTGCCCAAAGACGCCATCTCGGCGTATGGCGTGGTGGATGCCGAGCCGGTGAACCACCAGGGCGGTTCGGGGCGGTTGTACAGGATCCGGAACATGGTCGAGAAGCCGAAGCCCGCGGATGCGCCGTCGAATCTGGCCATCATCGGCCGCTACATCCTGACGCCGGAGATCTTCAAGTCGATCGAATCGATCGAGCCGGGCCGGGGCGGTGAGATCCAGTTGACCGACGCGTTGAAACACCTGCTGCGGTCGCGGCCGATCTACGGCTACAAGTTCGAAGGCAAGCGCTACGACGCAGGCGACAAACTGGGATTCCTGATGGCCACGGTCGAGTTCGCCTTGCGCCGCCACGACCTGGGCGAGCCGTTCCGGCGGTATCTTAAGTCCATTTCTTTGTAAGAGCTTAGGCTCGACCAAACGAACCTAAGCCCGGATTGTCAGAGGAATCTACATATCCCCATAGGGCATGGGGGGAACCTTGCCCAGCAGGCGGGTGTAGACGGTGAGCGCTCCGCGGTGGTGGGCGGTGTGGTCGACCAGCGAACCAATGATGACGAACCTCGGCAGCTCGCCCATGATTGGGTTCGGCGGCATGCACGCAGCCCACTCCTCGGGCGACTTCGACTTCGCCGTCTCGATGGCCTCGGCGAAGGACTTATCGAGCATCTCGCGGGCAGCGGCTAGCGAGGTCAACGCCAGCATCTCCTTTGCCGCCGCTTCGAAGTCCAGGTCGAAACACTCGGGCCGGAAGGCGCCCTCAAAGAACCAGTCGATGGTCTGGGCGGTGTGGGCCACTTGTTGGGCGACGGTGAAGGCTCCCTCGTAGGCCTTGAAATTGGAATCCTCTTCGGTCAGTTCACGCGTCGACCGGTCAAAGAACTCCTTGGTTACCTTCAATTGCATGGCAATGGCTGCCGGGTCCATTCTTCTATCCTCCTTGGCTCCCGGGCCGCCTGTCAGGGAAGAGCGGCCCGTTCCATTATTCAACCACAGATTCGGTAGAGTGGTGTAAACTTTTACACTACTTTAATGATTCCGACTCCGTTGAAAGTCGCGCCCGGCTGGTCGATCATTCGAGGGTTGGGTCCGGAACCCGCTCTCTTCGTTCGCGGCCTCATGCTTTGGGGCGCTGCGGCGCGACATCGGCGGCCCCAACGGGGCCATGGGGACTCTCTGGTTTCGCCAGCGGGGGGTGGGCGTGGATAATGGGTTCATGTTGCGACGCGACTTCCTTGCCTCGATGCCTGCCGGAGTTGCCTTGGCCGGCATGGCCACGGCTCCGAGAATTGGCGTGGACCTGTTTAGCCTGCGTTCACAGGGCTGGTCCGCCTTCGAGCATCTCGACTATTGCGCCAAGCACGGGGCCAAGGTGGTTCACTTTTCGGAGATCCGCTTCCTGGGCTCGCTGGAAGACGATCACGTCAAGAAGGTTGCGGCGAAGGCGCGCGAGTTGGGGATTGAACTGGAGATCGGCATGCGGTCGATCTGCCCGACATCGAACCTGTTCGACGCCAAGCAGGGGACGGGCGAAGAGCAACTTGCGCGATTGATCCATGCCGGACAAATTGCCGGTTCAAAGGTGGTCCGGGCGTTTCTGGGCAACTCGGCCGACCGCAAGTCGGCCGGCGGGATTGAGGCGCGGATCGAAGACGCGGTGAAAGTGCTCAGGAGTGCCCGGTCGAGAGCCCAGGATGCCGGCGTAAAGATCGCGATTGAGAACCACTCAGGCGACATGCAGGGACGCGAGTTGAAGACGCTGATCGAAGCAGCCGGACCCGATTTCGTCGGCGCCTGTTACGACACAGGTAACCCGCTCTGGACGCTGGAAGACCCGCTGCTGACGCTCGAGACGCTGGCGCCGTATGTCCTGACCGCCCACATCCGCGACTCCTATCTCTGGGCCACCGATCAGGGCACGATGGTCCGGTGGACTCGCATGGGCGAGGGCAACATTGGGATGGAGAACCTGCTGAGGCGCTTTGTCGAACTTTGCCCGGGCAAGACGATGTCGCTCGAGATCATCGTCACCGGACCGCGGGCTTTCAACTGGCGGCAGGCTGACTTCTGGAAGGGATATGAAAACGTTCCGGCTTGGTCGTTCGCGCGGTTTGCCGCTCTTGCCGCCTCGGGCAAGCCTCAGGAGTACACGCCCGTGCCGAAAGATCAGGCGCAGGCGAGGGAACGCGAGGATTTCGAGGCGTCGAACGTTTGGATGCGGAAGTTTTTTGGCGTATAAGTTTTGCTCGCCGGCGTTCGAGCCGGGCCGAAGCCCGGCTGCCGGCATTCCTGCCGGCCCCACGCCGCGAGCCTTGCCGTTCAATCGACAATCCCGGCAATGGCCCAGCAAAGGCGGCTGAGCCCACCGGGCATTCTGAGCATCTAAGACAATAGACCCATGCGCTCACTCCTTTTCACCCTGATCATCACTTTGACACCCACTTCGCAGGCCCAACGGCCGCAGATCGTGAAAGACGTCCGTTCGGCCATCTCGGCCGGTGATTTCGGCAAGGCTCAGAAGTCGATCGAGGCCCACACCGCCAAAGACTCAGGGTATCTGGAGGCGATGTCGTGGATGGCACGAGGCCACCTTGCGGCGAAACGGCTGACCGACGCCGAGACATACGCGGCGAAGACCCAAGCCCAGGCACTCGACCTTCTGAAGACTCGCGCCCTGGATGCGGACGCTTCACTGCCGCTGGCACTGGGGGCGTCGATCGAGGTTCAGGCGATTGTAATGAACGAGCGCGGGCAGCGGTCGGAGGCGGTGGCGTTTCTCGATGGGGAATTGAAACGCTGGCACGACACGTCAATCCGAACTCGCCTTCAGAAGAACCTGCATCTGATCTCGCTGGTTGGCAAGCCTGCGCCGGCGCTGATCACCGGCGAACACCTGGGCGCGGTTCCGCCGGCACTGGCGTCGTTGAAGGGCCGCAAGGTACTGCTGTTTTTCTGGGCGCATTGGTGCGGGGAGTGCAAAGCGCAAGCGCCGATCCTGGCGCGGATCCGGGGCGAGATCCCGGAGTCGAAGCTCGCCATCGTGGCTCCGACGCAGCTTTATGGGCATGTTGAGGGGGGCAATGAAGCGCCGCGCGCCGAGGAGATCGCCTATATCAAGGGCGTCTTCGAGAAGTACTATTCGCGCATCGAGGGAGTGACCGTGCCGGTGTCGGAAGAGAACTTCAAGGCCTGGGGATCGAGCACTTCGCCGACGATGGCGTTGATCGATGAAGGCGGAGTGGTGCGGTTGTACCACCCCGGCAAGATGAGCTACGAAGAACTTGTAGCGGCGTTGCGCGATTAGCCGGGAGGTTGAGAAGCGGCGCCACGCCTTGCGGCGCGGCCACTTGTTGCCTGCCGCCTCGACAATCGTGTCGAGACGCTGCTTCGGATTAGCCCGTGCGCCGAGACTAGTCCCGGCGCGGCAGACGCGGGCGTCCGCGCCACGACAGCAGACCGGGCGCCGGGGAAGACAGGCCGGGAGGCCTGTCCTACTTCTGGTCGTAGCCTTTGAGTTTTCTGACCCAGATGTTGCGGTAGCGGACCGTGGCGTCGTGGTTCTGCAAGGTAAGCGGCGCTTCGGGGCCATGCGCTTCGAATGGCTTGTAGATGCGGTGGGCCATCTGGCCGACAAACGCCTGATGGTTGTGAACCATCAGGCCGTTAAGGATCACGGTGACCGTCGGCGGCTTCACCAGCTTCGATCCTTCCCACTTCGGCGCTTCGAACAGGATGTCGTAGCTCTGCCACTGGCCCGGCGGCAGCGATGCGTTCACCAGTGGGGGGAACTGGCCATAGATGGCCGCGGCCTGGCCGTCGGCATAGGTCACGTTACTGAAGGCCTCAAGCACCTGGATCTCGTAGCGGCCCATGATTATGACGCCCGAGTTGGCCGCCCACTGGCCGCAGCCTTCGACGGGCGAGGGGGCCATCCATTCCAGGTGAAGTTGGATGTCGCCGAATTGCAGCTTGGTGGTCAGGTCGCCGCGCCCACCCGTTTCCACATAGCCGTTCGCGACTTTCCACTGTGGCGGCACTGCCTTGCCCCGAAGGTAGGTGGTCCACTGCGAGAGGTCCCTTCCGTTAAACAGCACAATGGCGTCGGCCGGCGGAGGAGTGGTCACCACGGCGCCGGAGACCTTCGGCGGATGGGGCCGCGAAATGTCGTGCACTTTCCAGGTCTGGCCTGGAATCAGAGGCGTGTCGGAATAGCCCGGCGGGTCGGTGCAGCCGCGTTTGGCGCGGTCTTCGGGCGGTTGGGCGCAGACGGTCAGAATCAGGGTGGATGCGAGAACGCACAGAATCGATTTCTTCATGGGATTGGGGTCTCCTCGTTACCACCGCAGTTTCAGGTCGGCGGTCCATTTCTCGTTCGACGCCATCATCTGGTCCCAGGTGACCGTGGTGTGGTTGTAGGCGGCCATGCGGCCCAGGATTGCCGTCAGGTTGCTTTCGACCGAAACTTCAACGTTGTTGACAGGCTTGTTTTCGCGGATGGCGGCGATGAAGGCTTTGACGTTGTTGATTGCGCCCTGGCGGAATGTATCGTCCTTCTCGGCGCCGAGCCATGCCTTCTCGCCGGTGATGCGGACGAGACCGCCATAGTGGGTGTCGGCGGCGCCACCGATACCGAAGACGCGGACGCAGAGGTCGCTGAAATGGCGGGTGAGTTGGTGGGAGCTGAAGTCGGCATGGATGTTGTTGGGGTAGTCGTAATGGACGAGGAAGTGATCCCAGGCGTCGCTGCCCTCGTAGCCCGTGCCGGTCCAATCGGTGCGTCCGCCGGTACCGGTGGCCTTCAGCGGATGGCCTTTCAGATACCAGTTGGCCATGTCGATGACATGGATATTCTGCTCGACGATAATGTCGCCGCCGAGCACCTTGTCCATATAGAAATTGGCGAGGCGGCGCTGTCCGGGATCCATGCCGGGCGTGCCCTTGTCCTTCGCCGGACGGCCGGCGTAATAGAAGACCTGCGCCATGACGGGGGAGCCGATGTCTCCGCGGTGGATGCGCCCGGCCACTTCCTGAAAGACCGGCATCGCGCGGCTCTGGAAATCGACAAGGAACGACAGGTTCTTCGCGGCAGCCTTCTTGCCCGAGGCCAGGATCGACCTGCAACCGGGCACGTCGACGGCGACCGGTTTGGCGCAATAGACATGCTTGCCAGCATCGAGTCCGGCGGCGACCATCTCGGGGTGGAAGTAGGTGGGCGTCTGGACCACGACCGCGTCCAGTTTGGAGTTGGCCAGTTGTTTATAGGCGTCGGGCCCGTAGTAGGCGCGGCTGCCGTCGATCTTTAATTTTGCCGTGGTGGCGTCCAGGTTGGCCTTCACCACGTCGGCCAGCGCGACCAGGCGCGCGCCCGCGAATTCGGGAAAGAACGCAGCGATCCAGTTGCCGCGTCCGCCGCAACCGATCACGCCGACCTCTACCGTCGAATTGGCTTGCGACCCGAATGCCGTCTCCGGCCGCACAATCAGAAGACCCGCCGCTCCCGATGCCTTCAGGAAACTACGGCGGGCCTGGTTCTCGTTCGTCTTGTTTGTGTCGCTCATTGCCTTCCTCCGCCTTGTGTGGGCGTCGAAGGCAATATATCTCAGCCGGGCAGCAGTTTGCTGATGTCGTTGTAGAGGACGAAGACGACCATCACCATCAGGAAGACAAAGCCGAGCTTCAGGATGTTCTCCTTCAGCGCCAGGCTCATGTCGCGGCGGATAACCATCTCGATGAACAGCAGCAGGATCATGCCGCCGTCGAGAATGGGGATCGGCAGCAGGTTGAAGATCGCCAGATTGAGGCTGACCGTCGCCATCAGGCTGATGAAGGAAGTGGCTCCTTCACGGGCGGCGTCGCCGGAGAGTTGCGCGATGCGGATGGGCCCTTCCAGGGATTTGGGCGACGAGCGTCGCTCGACGATCGCCTGAAGGAATTGGAAGATCAGAGCCGCGCCCTTGATGTTGTGATCCACCGCCTGCGCCACGGCTTGGGGGAAACCGAGCTTGAGATAGACCATCTTCGGCGCCAGTTCGACGCCCAGCATCCAGCGTTTGACGCCGTCGGCGTCAGACTGTTTCGGCGTGACGGAAAACTCCAACGGGCTCCCCTCGCGCTCGGCGACGATGACGACCGGATTGCCGTTCGACGCCTTCACTTCATCGTGGACCGTGTAGATTGTGCGGATCGGTCTACCGTTGATCGAGATGAGTTTGTCGCCCTTGCGGAGGCCCTTCTTTTCGGCGTCCATGCCGGCGATCAGACCGCCAATCTCGATGTCGGTCCAGGCCGACCAGCCCGCCAGGCCAACGCCGGTACGCTCATCAAGGAGCGGCGTTACCAGTACGTTCTGCGTCTTCCCTTCACGCTCGAAGAGCACCGGCAGCGGAACGCCCGCGCTCACATATTCCTTGAGGACAACGTCTTCCCACGTGGAGGTCTGCTTGCTCCCAAGCGAAACCAGGATGTCGCCTTCCTTCAGGCCGGCGCGTCCGGCGGGCGAATCAGCCTTGACGTAGCCGATCCGCGGGCGCTCGATGGCGCTGGCCATCTTGGGGAACTCGAACATGTACAAGCCGGTCAGCAGGAAGACCGCCAGCACAATGTTCATCAGCGGTCCGGCGAAGGCAATGATCAGCCTTTGCCACCTCGGCTTTGCCTGGAATCCGCGCGGGTCCTCCTCATCGCCTGGATGTTCGCCGGCCATCTTGACGTAGCCGCCAAACGGAACCCAGGAGACGCGAAAGTCGGTCTCCCCCCTGCGAAAACCGAACATGCGGGGTCCGAAGCCGATGCTGAAGGTGTCCACTCGGACATCGAAGAATCGTGCTGCGAGGTAGTGCCCCAATTCGTGGATGATGATCATCACCCCGAGCAGGACAAGCAACCACCAGATGTTGCCAAAAATAGTCATCCGTCTTGTTTCCTAACCTATTTCAATGGGCCTCGGCCCAGGCGCTTTGCTCCGCGGCGACAGCGCGGGCCACTTCCCGCGACCGGCCGTCTATTTCCAATACGTCGCCGATCGTCTTTGGTTCCAGACGTCCGACACGCGAAAGCGTTTCCTCGACAACGTCCGCAATCGCAGGGAATGAGATCCTGCGCTCGAGAAACGCCTCCACCGCTATCTCATCGGCGGCATTGAGCGTTGCCGTAAGGCTCCCACCGCCAGCCTGCGCCTGATAGGCCAGCTTCAACAATGGGAAGCGGTCCATGTCGGGCGGTTCAAAATCCCATGTACGGGGCTCGGTCCACTCCAACCGCGGAACCGGGGCCGGCGCCCTCTCGGGCCAGGTCAGGGCGTATTGGATCGGCATTCGCATGTCGGTCGCACATACCTGGGCGATCACGCTGCCATCGTTATACTCCACCATCGCATGAACCGTGCTTTGCGGGTGAACCACCACTTCAACCCGTTCGACGGGGAAGTCGAACAGCCAGCAGGCTTCGATCACCTCAAACCCCTTGTTCATCAGGGTGGCCGAATCCACGGTGATGCGCGGGCCCATCTTCCATGTTGGATGATTCAAAGCCTGCTCCGGCGTCACTTTCGCCATTCCGGCCTTTGATGTTCCGCGGAACGGCCCGCCCGAAGCGGTCAGAATCAGCTTGGTCGCCTCGGAACGGCGTCCGGCGCGCAGGCATTGATGCGCCCCGTTGTGTTCGCTGTCCACGGGGATAAGCTCGACACCCCGGCGTTTCACTTCCGCCATGACCAAGCTGCCGGCCGCAACCAGTGTCTCCTTGTTCGCCAAGCCGATCCGCTTGCCCGCCCTGATCGCTTCAAACGTCGCTTCCAGACCCGCAACGCCGACGATCGAGGACATGAGGAAGTCAGTTTCCGGCGCCGTGGAGACTTCAAGATAGGCCTTCGAACCCCAGGCCAATTCCGGTTCGGCGACACCCCGATCGCTCAGAATCCGGCGGATTCGGGGCATGTCCGTCTCGTAGGCGACCACCGCCACCGACGGGCGAAACTCCTCGATCTGCGCGCAAAGCGCCTCGACGTTGCGTCCCGCCACCAGCGCATGAACCTGAAAACGCTCACGGTTGAGACGGATCACATCAAGCGTGCTCTGGCCGATGCTGCCTGTCGACCCTAAGACCGTTACCTTCATTTTGGAGCAACCGTCCGCCATCTTACCACTCAAGCGGCCCCGGACCGAACCGGGCAGTGTCCATGGCCAGGACGTGGCGGTATGCCTGGACGCGGATCGCTTCGATGTGTTGATTCTTGGAGAGGATTGCGAGACCCAAAGGGCGCCAGGGAGGTCCTATGCTTCAGGGGTCTTTTGAGGTTAGTCTCGCTTTGGTGGGAGTTGCCTCCCTGGCTTGATTTAAGGTTACCCTACTGTTTCTGGGATTGCAAGAGAAATCTACAATTTTTTGGATTTTTTATTGAGCCGACTTGACCTCGACCCCGACCATCCGCTCTAACACCTTGATAGTAGAGCAGATATCCTCTTCCGCGTGGCCTTCGGCCATGGCAGCCTGAAACATCTGCCGCGTAACGGCCGTCAGGGGCATCGGAACGCCCAATTCGGTGGCGCTATCGAGCATCAGGCCGATGTCCTTGTGCATCCATCTTACTGAAAAATTGGTACTAAAGTCTCTCTTGAGGACATTAGGGCCCTTGACCGAGATCAATCCGCTCTTGGCGGCCGAGTTGTTAAGGATGTCGAGCATCAGGTCGGGGTCCACCCCCGCCTTGCTGGCCAGCACCATGCCCTCGTTGAATCCCTGCAAAAGATTACAAAGAATGAGGTTCTGTGACAGTTTGGCGTTCAGGCCCATGCCGATTCCACCACAGTAGTAGAGCAGTTTACCCATGGCTTCGAGGCACGGCTTCACTTTTTCATAGATTGCCGGTTCGGCCCCGACCATGAAGGTCAGATTGCCCCCCTCGGCGCCCGCCTTGGACCCGGTGCAGGGCGCATCGACGAAGCTGACGCCCTTCTCCGCCAACTGTGCGGCGGCTTTGCGAGCATAACTCGGCGCGATGGTGGAGCAGTCGGCGACGATGGAACCCGAAGAGAGTCCTTCGATCAGGCCGTCCTTGCCGAAGGTCACATGCTCTGACATGGTGGTGTCGCCGACACAAAGGAAGACAATCGCGGCGCCTGTGGCGGCCTCGGCCGGCGTGGCGCAGACTTTCGCCAGAGGGCGTCCTTCGGCCAGTTTCGCGGCTTTGGCCGCCGTGTGCGACCAGAGGGCCACTTCATGGCCTGCTTCCAGCAGATGGCGAGCCATGGGATAGCCCATGATCCCCAAACCAAGGAATCCAAGTTTCATCGGTACATCTCCTCTAGAGTGGAATGCCGCGGAAGCCTGATTGTACGATGACAACGCGCCATGCGACAAACCCGGGCTGTCCCAGGCAATGTCATCGATTCAAGCGGTGGATTGGGGGAGGCGGGCGAGCCGCCCACGCTGTCAGCAGACGGCGGCTGAAGGCATCCCTGTCACGAGCATCCGCAGCAGCACCACGTCGGAAGGTTGGTACCAGGCCTTGGGGATCTTGTCCACGTCCTCCTCGGACTGGACGATATGCCTCCGCACAAGGGATCGCAACTGCTCGACGCTGACTCCAATAGTCGCTGCGACTTCCATCTCTGAATAGAACCCTTTGGGTGGGCGCCTGGTGATCATGTTGGTCATTGACTCCAGCAACGGACTCCTGCAAGGGACTCATGCAAAGAGGCTTGCACTTCGGATCTTAACGTGAGGGCATGGCTTCGCTGAATTGGGCGTACCGCTTATTTCCACTACTAGAAAACCCACCTTAGAGGCTGCACGTCACAGGCGTAGTACTAAGGACGACCGTGTTTCGCATGGGTCTCTCCAGACCTGATATAGTTTCGAGAAGTTAATATGCCTTCACGAAAGGTTCGTCAACGGGGACGCGCCTCGACCGGCACACTTGCCGACCAGGCCTACCAGGAGATCCGCGCCCGGATCCTCGGGGGCGGCTACCCGCTGGGGGCAGCGTTGTCGCGCCGCGCGCTTGCCAGCGAGTTAGGGATGAGTTTCCTTCCCATCTCCGAGGCGCTGCAACGGCTGGAGCACGACGGACTGGTCGAGAGCCGGCCTCGCGCTGGGACTCGGGTCCGTGTGCCCACGGTCGAGGAGATCCGTGAACGGTATCAATTGCGCGAAGCTCTGGAGACGCAGGCGGCGAGGCTCTTCACGGTGCACTCGACGAAGGCGGAGAAGGCGGAGATCCGGCGTAAGGCCAAGCGTCTCGACAAGCTCTATGCGAGCTACCTCGCTTCGTCTGGCGACGGCGAGGCCCACCTCGCGTTCCAGAAGGAACATATGGCATTCCATTCGAGGGTGGCGGAATTGAGCCGCTGTCACCTATTGAAAGTCGCCCTCGAACGCGAGCAGGTTCTGATCTACAACGCGCTGCTCGATGTGGCCGCCCGGCAGCGGTCTCTGCCGCCGGGTTTCCATGCCGATCTGGCCGAAGCGCTCGCCTCAGGCGACGTGCAGAAGGCTGATGAAGCCATGCGCCGCCATGTCAACTTCGGATTCCCCAGTGTAGTCGAGGGCCTCAAGCCAAGCCAGGTCAGGCGCTGGCGGCTGGCGGCGAAGCCCAACGGCGGACGTTACTGACAACCGGTCCCGCGGAGAAGCTACTCTCGCCACGCGGCTTCTCGGACTATCAATGCCTCCGGACGGCGGACCGGAGCTTTAGATGTCGTAGTACAACGCGAACTCGTAGGGGTGGGGCCGCAGCCTGACGGCTTCGGCTTCGTGCTTGCGCTTGTAGCCGATGAAGGCTTCGAGCAACTCCTCCGTGAACACGTCGCCCTTCAGCAGGAAGTCGTGGCCGGCGTCGAGGCAATCGAGCGCCTCGTCGAGCGAACCGGGCATCGACGGAACCTTCTTCAACTCTTCGGGAGAGAGATCGTAGATATCCTTGTCGAGCGACTCGCCTGGATCGATCTTATTCAGGACGCCATCAATGCCGGCCATCAGCAGAGCGGAGAACGCCAGGTAGGGATTGGCCGACGGATCCGGCGGACGGTACTCGACGCGCTTTGCCTTCGGACTGGCCGAGTACATCGGGATACGTACGGCGGCGGAGCGGTTGCGGCGGGAGTAGGCCAGGTTCACCGGCGCTTCGTAGCCCGGCACCAGCCGCTTGTAGCTGTTCGTCGTCGGGGCGATGATCGCCGATAGCGCCCGCGAGTGCTTCAGCAGGCCACCGATGTACCACAGCGCCATCTGGCTCAGTCCCGCATAACCCTCGCCGGCGAACAGCGGTGTCCCGGATCTCCACAACGACTGGTGGACGTGCATACCGCTTCCGTTGTCGCCAAACAGCGGTTTCGGCATGAAGGTGACCGTCTTGCCGTACTGGTTGGCCACGTTGCGCACGCAGTACTTGAACAGCATCATGTTGTCGGCCGACTTCACCAGCGTGTTGAAGCGCTGGTCGATTTCGCACTGGCCGCCGGTGGCGACCTCGTGGTGGTGGCACTCGATTTCGAGACCCGCCGCCAGCATCACCTCGACCATCTCGGCGCGCAGATCCTGGTAGTGATCGGTCGGCGGCAGCGGGAAGTAGCCTTCCTTGTAACGCGGCCGGTAGCCGAGGTTGTCTTCGACGCGGCCCGAATTCCAGCGGCCTTCCTCGGCGTCGATGAAGTAGAAGCCGGAGTGCTGGTTCTGGTCGAACCGGATGTTGTCGAAGATGAAGAACTCGGCTTCGGCGCCGAAGTAAGCCGTGTCGGCGAGACCGCTGTTCTGGAGGAACATCTCGGCCTTCTTGGCGATCCAGCGCGGGTCGCGGTCATAGCGCTGGCGCGTGATCGGGTCGATGATGTCGCCCACCATGCAGAGCGTCGGCACTTCAAAGAACGGATCCATGTAGAACGTGGTGGGGTCCGGAATCAACAGCATGTCGCTTTCGTTGATTGCCGCCCAGCCGCGGATGCTCGATCCGTCTATGCCGAAGCCTTCTTCGAACGAATCCACGGTCAACTGGCCGATGGGGTAGGAGATGTGTTGGGAGAGGCCCGGCAGGTCGGTGAAACGGAGGTCCACCTGACGGGCGTTTTGCGTTTTGGCGAAGTCAATAACTTGTGACGGGGTCATGGTGAGGGTCGCCTTTCAGTGGCAGGTTGAACCCAAGTCTAGCAGAACGGAAAAAGCGCGGCGGCGGGCGCGGCGGGGCGCTTGCGAGTTTTCAAAAGTTCGTAAGTTATTGATAAGTCATGACATAGTTCGTTTGGTCGCAGTCCGATCAATTCCACAAACCAAGCCCATAAAAAAATACGATGGCGCGTAGGGGCGAAATCGGTTGCGGGGCTGGGCGGGAGGTAACGGATAATAGGCTGTAAGTTGAACAATGATCGGGACAGCCTGAAGGCGCCAGCCCGGGCTTGAAACCAAGCGTGAGACGCACCGGTCAGACGTTCCCCCGCTCTCCACGACGAGAGTTCGGAATCCAAGCCAACAACCAGGAGTATCGATGCCTACGCCACTGCAAGACTTTTTGACGCTTTCCTACTCTGAGCTCGAAGATCTGAACCTGCAAGCCAAGGATCAGAGGAAGAAGCGCGCTCCGGTGCACCAGATTCAGGAAGAGCGCCTGAAGTATCTGACCGACGAGAAGCGCATCAAGGCCGTAACGGTATTGTTCAGCGACCTGGAAGGCCGGCTGCACATGCTGGACTACGACAAGAAGTTCCTGGTGAAGAGTTGGGACAACCTGACCTTTGACGGCTCTTCGATTCGCGGCTTCACGGCGCAGCGGGAGAGCGACCTGCGGCTGGGGATGGACTGGAGTTCGTTCTACTGGGCGCCGTCCGACATCTTTGGGCCGGGCAGGGTGCTGGTGTTTGGCGAGGTGATCGACAAGGACGGGTCGCCTTACAGCGCCGACTTGCGCGGCGTGCTGAAGACCTACGCCAACGCGCAGTTCGACAAGAACGGCTACACGCTGAACGCGGCCAACGAGATCGAAGGCTTCCTGTTCCAGGGTTCCGATGCCGAACGGCGCTACCACGAGACCAACAAGTTCGAGTACGTGAACACGGGCGGCTACTATCATTCGCTGCCCGGCGATCCGTTGCGGCAGTTCATCGACCACGCGGCCGAGGCGCAGCGGGCGATGGGATTCGAGAACGAGAAGGACCACCCGGAAGTCGCGCCGTCGCAGTTTGAGATCAACTACAGCTACGCCGACGCGGTGACGGCCGCCGACCAGATTCAGATCTACAAGCTGATCTGCCGGCAGGTGGCGACGAAGATGGGGCTGACGGCGACGTTCCTGCCCAAGCCGGTGGTTGGCGTCAACGGCAGCGGCATGCACACCAACGTGTCGATCACCAAGGGCGGCAAGAACATCTTCTGGGATCCGAAGGGCGAGGAGAAGCTGAGCAAGTTCGGCTGGCAGTTCGTGGACCGCATTCTGACGCACGGCAACGACATTTGCCTGATGTTGAACGCCAGCGTGAACGCCTATCGCCGGCTGGATCCGCACTTCGAAGCGCCGAACCAGATCAAGGCATCGGCGATCGATCGCGGCTCGATGGTCCGCATCCCGATCGGCAACGAGCGGAGCATGAGGGTCGAGGTGCGCTCGGTCGCGCCGGACGCCAACCCTTACATGGTGCTGCTGTCGGTGTTCAAGACGGGTCTGGATGGAGACACGGCGAAGATCAGGAATCTGCGCCAGGCCGAACGGTACCTGCCGGACAATATCTACGACGCCATGGACAACTTCAACAAGGCGGAGTGGACGGGCAAACTGCTCGGCGAGGACGTCAAGGCCCGCTATGCGGAATTGAAGAAGGCGTCGGCGGACCGCTGCCCGCGCCTGCTTGGGACGTTCGTGAAGTCGCCCGAAGTGCAGTACCACCACGAGGTCTACAACCAGTTCCTTTGGAACATGTTCTAGAGCCAGGCAAGTTAGAAACTCAGACGCCCCGGTGGCCTTCTGTGGCGGCCGGGGCGTCCGTATTTTCGCCCGCCCGCCGGCTGTGGCAGGCTAGGGAGATGGAGCGCGGGATCAAGCGATGGAGCAGATGAGTCTGGCCGGCGAGGGGCCCGCCGTCTACACCGTGGCGGAGTTGACCTCGGCGATTCACCGGCTGTTGACGATGAACTTCGACGATGTGCGGGTGGCGGGCGAGATCTCGGGCTTCAAGGTCTGGACGTCGGGGCACGCCTACTTCACGTTGAAGGACGGTGCGGCGCAGGTGCGGTGCGTGATGTTCCGGAACGTTGCGCGGTACTTGAGGGTCAAGCCTTGCGACGGGATGTCGGCACGGGTGCGGGGCTCGATCGAGGTGCGCCAGGAGCGCGGCGAGTATCAACTGGTCGTCACTGGAATCGAGGCGCAGGGCGAGGGCGAGTTGCAGCTTGCCTTCGAGCGGTTGAAGCGCAAACTGCTCGATGAGGGTCTGTTCAGCCAGGAACGCAAACGGCCATTGCCGGCCTACCCCACACGCATCGGCGTTGTCACGTCGCCGAAGGGAGCCGTTATCCGTGACATCATCTCCGTCCTGCGCCGCCGCTGGCCGGTGGCGGATGTCCGCCTGTATCCAACGAAAGTCCAGGGTGAGGGCGCGGTTGAAGGAGTCTGTACCGCGCTCGACCGATTGGGTTCGTCCGGTTGGCCGGAGGTCATCATTCTGGCCCGTGGCGGCGGGTCGATTGAAGACCTGTGGACGTTTAATGAAGAGGCGGTCGCCCGGGCCATCGCCGCCTGCCCCGTTCCGGTGGTCTCCGGCATCGGGCATGAAACCGACTTCACGATCGCTGACTTTGTCGCCGACCTTCGCGCCCCCACGCCATCGGCCGCGGCTGAGATCATCGCTCCCGACCGCGCAGACATCCTCCACCGCATTGAATCCGCCCGCGTCCGCGCCGGACGATCGTTGACGCTCCTTCTGGCCCGGCTTGCCCGCGGCCTCGCCGAGCGCGGAGCGTCGCGAGCCGCCCGCCTTGTCCACCGCCTGATCGGCCGCGCCCAGCAGCGTGCCGACGAACTCGATTACGCCCTCCGCCTCGCCGGCGCAGGACGGATCGCCGGGCTCGCGAAGCGTCTACTGGCGCTTGACCGCCGCCTCCGCGGCCAGGACGCCCGGCTGCGTCTGGCCCATTCCAATCACCGCGCGGCCGAACTCGCCACGCGGCTCAACAACGCCGCTTCCGCGGCCATCCATGCCCGCGCCGCCCGCTTCAACCCGCTCGCCTCGCAGCTCGCCGCTCTCAGTCCCCTTGGCGTCCTCACACGCGGCTATGCCATCGTCGAAGGTCCGGGCGGCATCCTGCGGGACTCCGCCAGCGTCTCTCCAGGAAACTCTCTGAACATCCGCCTCGGCAAAGGCAGCCTGGGCGCCATCGTCGAATCGGTTCAGCCCGGCCCGCCAAGCGCCTCGGAGGAATGACGTTCAAGTAATGCCGCGGATGCCCGCCGCTGATCTCCGGTAAGATCGGTAATCGGAGGCTTCCGTTATGTGGCTCGCTTTTCTTTTGCTGTTCGCTGACGATTTCGATGGCAGGCTCACCCAGCGCGCCGAAGCCCTCTGGCAGGCCCGTGAACGGGTTGTCGCCGAATTGAAGACGCCCGCGCAGATCCAGCAACGAGCCGCCCGCGCACGCGCCTGGATGCTCGACTCCATCGGCGGTCTGCCTCAACTCAAGACGCCCCTGAACGCCCGTGTCACCGGCGTTTTCGTCCGCGACGGCTACCGCGTCGAGAACGTCGTCTTCGACAGCCTGCCTGCCTTCCGCGTCACAGCCAATCTCTATCTGCCCACCGCCGGCAACGGGCCATTTCCGGCCATCCTGGGTGTCGCCGGCCACAGCGTAAACGGCAAGGCGTCGGCCACGTATCAACACGCCTGGATCGGCTTCGTCAAGCGCGGCTATGCCGTCCTCGCCTTCGATCCGCCCGGTCAGGGAGAACGTCTCGAAACACTCGATCCCGTGACGCTTCGCTCACGCGCCGGCGTTGGAACATCCGAACACATCCAGGCTGGTCTGCAATGTCTGCTGACCGGCACAACCATCGCCCGCTACTTCGTCCATGACGGCATTCGCGCGTTGGACTACCTGCTGACGCGTCCTGAGATCGACCCAACTCGCATCGCCGTTGCAGGCAACTCCGGCGGCGGCACCCAAGCCGCCTACCTCGCCGCGCTCGAACCCCGTTTGGCCGCGGCCGTTTCGTCCTGCTACATCACGCGCTGGCGTGAACTCTGGTCCGGTCCCGGACCCCAGGACGCCGAACAGATCATGCCCGGCATGGTCTCTTCTGGTGTGGACTTTGCCGACTTCGCCCTCGCCTTCTCGCCCAAGCCTTTCCTCATCACCTCCGCCATCCAGGACTTCTTCCCCATCGCCGGCGCCCGCGCGACTTATGCGGAAATCGTCCGCCACTACGAGCGGCTCGGCGTTTCTCAGCAGGCCGGTTTCTTCGAATACGACGACACGCATGGCTGGTCCCAGCCGCGCCGCCAGGCCGCTGCCCGCTTCCTTGACAAGGCGCTGATGAACCGTGAGACGGACGGCGCCGAGCCGCCCATTACGCCCGAGCCGGAATCGCATCTCTACGTCACGCCAACGGGGCAGCTTCAGACTTCGTTTGGTTCTGAAACCGTTACGTCGTTGAACCTCAGGCTTGCCCTCGAACTTCATGGCCGCCGCACCGCCGCCATGGCTGCCCTGCCCGAACAACTCGCGCGCATCGTCGCGGCCCGTCTCGGCATCCCAGTGCCCGCTGTTCCGGCCACCTGGAATCCCGGCGCACAGAAGGCCGCCTCTTCATTCACGGAAGCTGAGGGAACCATTTCGCCCGAGGGGGGCGAACCGGTTGCCGCCACCCTCTTTGACCCCACCAGGTCGCCTCAAGGCACCATCGTCTTCGTGGGTCCGGCCGCCGACGCCCGCAGTCTCGCTGATGCCGGTTGGCGCGTCCTCTCGGTCAAGCCGCGCGGCTTCTCCAGCGCCGTTGCATCCGGGCGACTGGGCTATTCGCCCATCTATCAGTTCGCCGCCCGAGGCTGGCTGCTCGGCGAAAACGTCCCCGCCTGGGCCGTCACCGATCTCCGCGCGGCGATCAGCGCCGCCCGAACGCTGCCCGGTGCCGGCAAGATCGTCCTCATCGGACGAGGCGGCGCCGGTGTCATCGCCCTGCTCACGTCCGTCCTGGAACCTGGATTGGCGGGAGTCGCCATGGAGGATTCGCCGCTGAGCTACCTGGAATTCTGCCGCGCCATGGTGCACTCGGGGCTGGCCGAACTCGTCATCCCCGGCGTCCTCAAGGACTTCGATCTGCCCGACATCGCTCGCGCCTCGGCAGCGAAACTACTCGTCGCCAGCCCAGTCACCCCCATGGGAACGCCCATGCCGCCCAACCAGGTCCCGGCATGGGTGAAGCAGTATGGCGGAGCGCTATTCGCCGAGCGGGCCGAAGCCCAGACCGCATCTGCGTTCTACGCGCCCTGGCTCCTGGGGCGCTGATCACGCCATGGGCGGACGCCGCTTGTGCCAGTCCGTCGCTTGCTCGTAGGCCAGAGCCGCCCGTAGGATCGTGTCCTCCCGCCACCAAGGACCAAGAAAACTCAGCCCTTGCGGCATGCCTTTGACAAAACCGCACGGCAGGACGATCTGCGGATGCCCGGTCAGGTTGGTCGAAGACAGATGCGCATAGGGCGGGCAGACGACCACATCCCACTTCTGGAAAAACCCGTCCAAATCCCGCATCAACTTTGTCCGCGCCCGCTGCGCCTGGATGTAGTCGACAGCCGGGACCAGTCGCGCCGAGCGGAACTGGTTCGGCCAGTCGCTCCGTTTCTGTCCCTTCAATTGGTCCACGCGGCCATCACGCGTAATTTCATCGAACGCTGCCGCCGCCTCGGGTCCGAGAACAAAGTTCAAAATCGCGCCGGCTGTCTCGTCCGGCAGTTCAACGGGAGTCATCTTGAATCCGGCCCGCTTCAGATCGTCGAGCGACTGATCATAGACCTTCTTCGACTCGCCTTCCATCTTGTCGAAGGCCTTCTGCACGACGCCGATCCGCAGTTCGCTCAGCGGCCTCGACGGTTCGAAGTGCAGCGGCGCATCGAACACAGTCAGGTCGTTTCCATCGGGTCCCGCCATCGCCCTCAGCACCAGCGCACAGTCTTCCACCGACCGGCAGATCGGACCCACTTTGTCCATCGTCCAGCACAGCGCCATCGCTCCATGCCGGCTCACTCGCCCAAACGTCGGCCGCAATCCAACCACGCCGCAGCGAATGCTGGGCGAAACGATCGAGCCCTGCGTCTCGGTCCCGATGGCAAAGCCCACCAACCCCGCCGATGTCGCCGACGCCGACCCGGCCGACGACCCGCTGGATGTACGCTCCGTATCCCAGGGCGTCTTCGTCATCCCGCCAAACCATAGTCCGCCCATCGCCAGCGCACCCATCGACAATTTGGCCACCAGTACCGCGCCCGCCTCGCGCAGCCGCACATAGACCGTCGAATCCACGTCGATCGTTTGGTCCTGGAAAGGCTCCGCGCCCCAGGTCGTCTTGGTTCCCTTCACGGCGAAGAGGTCCTTCAGCCCATATGGGATGCCGTGAAGCGGGCTGCGGTAACGGCCCTGGGCGATCTCCCTGTCGGCCTTCGCGGCCTGCTCCATCGCCAGGTTTTCGGTCAGGTTGACCACGCAAAGGAGCTTCGGGCCATATTGCTTCAACCGTTCCAGGTACAGCTTGGTCAACTGCGTCGACGTGATCCGGCGCGACCGCATCAGCGCAGCCAGGCCCGCCACGGGCAGGAACGCGATGTCTTCGGCTTTCGCGGGTTTCGCCGCGCGCCTGACCGTGGGAAGAAACCGCGACGGCCCCGCCTTCGGCCGCCGCCCCGGCAACTCGGCGCGAAACGCAAACGCCGTCCCCACTTCGTTGCCTATTTCGATCGCCCGCAACTTGGCGAACTGCTCGAAACTCTTGTTCGCCTCCGGCAGCATCAACTCCAAGTGCTCGTCCTTGAACGCAACGTCCATCACCTTCAGCGCCGCCGCCAGATGCTCTTTGGTTAGCGGACCGGGCTTCCCGCTCTTGCCGTCCTGCCGCGCCCCGGCCGGCCTTGCCGCCGCCAGCACGGTCATCAGTTGGATCCACTGCCTGCGTTCCATGAATCACATGGTAGCCCGGCGGCGCGCCCCCTCGTGACCAAACGAACCTGCCGGGTTCAGGCCCGCTGGTGGATGGTGGACGGCGGCAGCAGCGAAATGTAGCGGCTGGGCGACTGCTCCCGGCCGTAATCGTTGCGCGTGTGCCAGGTCACAAACAACCGCCTCTTGGCGCGGCTGATGGCGACATAGAACAGCCGGTGCTCTTCCTGAAGACGCCCTTCGCGGCGGCGGCGGCGGCTGGGGAAGTCGTCGTCGGTGGCCGATGCGACAAAGACGGTATCGAACTCCAGCCCTTTCGACTGATGGACCGTCAGAATCGGTACCCGGTCCTCGGCCTGCATCTGCCTCTCGATGTCGCCCGACAGCGACGCCAGGTTCAAAGCCGCCACCAGCGCCGCAGGCGGCGTTAAGTCAGGGTTGTCATAGCGGGCGAGCAGACGGCACAACTCTTCCAGGTTCATCAGCCGTTTCTCGCCGTCCGCCTCATCCTCGAAATGCGCCGCCAGGCCCGACTCCTGTATCACCCTCGCCAACAACTCGTGCGGGCGCTCGAAGGCCAGCCGCCCGCGCCACTTGCTGAACGTCCTCGCCAGCGGCGCAAACAGCTTCCTGTGCGCCTCCACCGCCTGCCGCCGCACCGGCGCGCGCTCGGCCAGCGTTGCCGCCAGACGCAACAGCAACTCGACCGTCGTCACGACGTCGTCCATCGCCTTGTGTGTCGGAACCGACTGCAAACCCAGCGACTCGGCGATCTGTGACAGCCTGTATCGCGGCAACCGGTGGAAGCGGCGCGTGATGTCGAGCGTGTCGAACGTCATCCCAAAGTCGCCGTCAGGGAATAGCCCGGCGCGGTTGAAGCTCTCGCGCAGGATCGGGATGTCGAACGCCTGGCTGTTGTGGCCGCACAAGACAGCGCCGCCGCGGAAGGCAAGGAACTCCCCGAGAACCTCCTCCGGCGGACGCCCGTGTTCCGCCAGGTACGCGTCCGACCATCCGTGAATCGCCTCGGAATCGCCCACAGGGCGCGACGGCCGCAGGAAGGCGTGAAAAGTCTCGACGATCCCGGACAGGCCGCAGCGCGCGGCGGCGATTTCGACGATCTCGTCAGAGTACGGGTCCAGGCCCGTCGTCTCCGTATCGAAGACCACGACGCGCTCCCGATCCAGCGCATCGAGCAGCGGCGCATACGGATCCCCCGCCTCCAGCACCCGCTCGTCCAGCAGGTCGCCCACCTTTAGCCCCGCCTGCCGCGGCTCGGCGCAAAGCGAATTGTAGGTCGCCTCGCCAATCCCTTTGGGCGGCGTGCGCAGGTAGCGCAACAGGCTATTGCCGTCGTGCGGTGTCAGGATCAGTTTCAACACAGACAAGGCCGACTTCACCTCGGCCCGCTGGAAGAACTTCTGCTGGTCCACCTGCAGGTGTGGAATCCTCAGACGCGTAAACGCCGCCGAGATGTCGCGCCCCTTGAAGTTGGTCCGCGTCAGAACGGCGTAGTCGCTCCAGCGGTTGCCGCTTTTAGCGCGCAAACTCTGAATGCTTTCCGCGATCCACTCGGCCTCCACATCCAGCGATGGCGCCTGCACCACGCGCACCTCTTCGCCCTGCTCCGCCGTGGAAGCTTGAATCGTGCGCGTAACGGCGCCCGGACAGCGGCGCACGACGGCACCACATGCGTCCAGAATCGCCCCGGTCGAACGGTAGTTGGTCACCAGTCCGATCTCGACCGGCTTGAATTCGGCGCGGTAGCGTTCGAGAATCGTCTGTGGCGCCGACCCGCGCCATTCGTAGATCGTTTGGTCGACATCGCCGAAAAACGAGAGCTGCCCGTGGCCGGCCGCCAAATCCCGGAGAATCGAATACTCCGAAAGGCTTGTGTCTTGCACCTCGTCAACCTGGATCCACGCAAACCGCCGCCGCCAGCGTTCCAGCACCGCCGCATGCTCATGGAACAGGTGAAGCACCCCAAGCTCCAGGTCGGTGAAATCGACCGCGTGATTCTCCCTCAACTCATGTACGTAGGAGGCGAGCCATCGCGGAAACTGAAGCCGCTGCAACACGCCGGCATCAAAACTGGCCTGGCCCAACAGCCGCAGGTAGACTTCATTGGGCGTCTCCCGCACTTCCTCATACCGCGCCAGCCTTGCCTTGCCGGCCGCCTCGAACAGAAAGAAGTTCACCGCCTCGGCTTCTTTCCGGCCAACGTATATTCCGGACGCGGCGAGCAGGCGCGAGATCACCTGCGTCGAGTCCTCTTCGTCGTAGATGACGAAATCGCCGTCCAGCCCGGCGGTGGAAGCCTCGGCGCGCAGGATCGACGCGCACAGGCCATGGAATGTCGAGATGGTGATTTCGGATGCCAACTTGCCGCACAGCGAGATCAACCGGTCTTTCATCTCCCTCGCCGCCTTGTTGGTGAACGAGAGGCACAGCAACGACCGTGGCGCGAGGCCCGATTCAATCGCCCGTCCCGCGCGCGCGGCGAGCACGTTTGTCTTGCCCGTACCCACCGGCGCCATTACCAGTACTGGCCGGAGCGTGGCTTCGACCACCGCACGCTGCTCCAGATTCAGCCTGTCGATTGGAGAGAACATTGCCGGGAAGACCAGCATACAGGGTTTACTGCGCCCGCCTCACCTGTTGACGGGATTACAGATTCCTTCTCTTAGCCTCAATCTGGAGGGAGTGGCGGTTCCTCACAACACCAAACAGATCCAGTCGATGCCCGCCGAGGCTCGCGCCGCGGTGGATGAGATCCGCCGCGCTGACATCGTTGTCGGCATCCCGAGCTACAACAACTCGAAGACCATCGGACATGTCGTCCAGGCGGCGCACGCCGGACTCGCCAAGTACTTCCCCCGGCTCAACGGCATCATCATCAACTCCGACGGCGGTTCGAAGGACGGCACCCCCGAAGTGGTCACCCATGCTCCTATCCAGGACGCCCAATTGCTGATGTTGAGAACGCCGATGAAGCCCGTTCACCGGCTGTCGTTCCCCTACCATGGCATCCCCGGCAAGGGCAGCGCCTTCCGCATGATCTTCCAGATGGCCTCGCTTCTCGACGCCAAGGCCTGCGTCGTGGTCGATTCCGACCTGCGTTCGATTACGCCAGAGTGGTTTGACCTGTTGATCCGGCCCGTCCTCGATGGCGGCTTCGATTTCGTCGCCCCCTACTACCACCGCCACAAGTACGACGGAACCATCACAAATTCGATCGTCTACCCGCTCACCCGCTGCCTCTATGGACAGCGGCTCCGCCAGCCGATCGGCGGTGATTTTGGCATGTCACAGGCGCTTCTGAACCGCTACCTCGAACGCGACGACTGGGAGACCGATGTCGCCCGCTTCGGCATCGACATCTGGATGACGACGATTGCCGTCGCCGAGGGTTTTAAGGTTTGCCAGAGTTTCCTCGGCGCCAAACTCCACGACGCCAAGGACCCTGGCGCCGACCTGAGCGCCATGCTCCAGCAGGTCACCAGCAGCGTATTCCTGCTGATGCGCGAATACGAAAACACGTGGCGGACGCGCACGGGAAGCGAGCCGGCGGCCCTGTTCGGCTTCCGCTACGACGTCGGGCTTGACCCCATCAACGTCAATCTCGACCGCATGTTGACGGCCTTCCGTAAAGGCGCCGAAGACCTCGGCGACGTCTGGAAACTCACTCTTCGCCCCGACACTCTCGCCGCGATCACCGCGCTGGCGAAATCGGCCCGCGCGCCGGCGTTTCACCTCGACGACGAACTGTGGGTGAAGCTCATCTACGAGTTCGCCTGCACGGCGCGCAGCAACCGGTTGGCGCGTCCGGCTCTGCTCAAATCCATCACACCGCTATACCTCGGGCGCGTGGCATCGTTCGTCGTCGAGACCGCGGAGATGGGCGCGGCCGAAGTCGAACAGCGTATCGAGAAGCTGTGCCTCACCTTCGAAGATCTGAAGCCTTACCTGATTGGTATCTGGTTTGGAGAAACCGCAAGTACACCGGCCGCGCCCCGCAAATCGGCGCCCGTGGCCGCGCAGCCCGAACGATTGGAGGTTTAGATCATGATCAAGACTCTTGAACAACTGCTCGAGGGCGTGGCCGGTGGCATCCTCACCCAACTCAACAGGCTCCTGCCGCCCCTCATCGTGGCCCTATTCCTGTTTGCCGTCTGTCTTCTCATCGCTCTCGTCGTCCGTTGGATTCTCACCAAAGCCGTGAAGGGCGCTCGCATGGACCGCTTCCTGAAAGACATGGGACTGTCCAACATGCTTGTCGATCAGGGCGACGTGCACACCACCCCGCTGGTCGCCGGCGCTGCATTCTGGCTCATCCTGCTCATCGGCGCGCTGATCGGACTCAGCCTGTTCAACACACAGCTTACCTCGCGCATGGTGGAGGCGACCGTCTTCCTGTTCCCGAAAATCGTCACCGCCGGATTGATCCTGCTGGCCGGAGCTTGGCTCGCGCAGTTCCTCAGCCGCTCCGTACTCGTTTGGACGCACAACGAGGAACTGCCCGGCCCCAGACGCTGGGCGGCTGCCACGAAAGTCATGGTTATGTTCGTGGCCGTGGTGGCGGCCACCGAGATTCTCGGCTTCGCGCCGCACGTCTTCTTCGCCGCGTTCGTGATGCTGGGCAGCGGCCTGGTCCTCGCCGCCAGCCTGGCGATCGGCCTTGGCGGCCGTGACGCCATCCGGAGATATCTCGATTCCCGCGCCGCCGGCAAACTCGCCGAAGAGGACGAAAAGTCCCTCTGGAACCACCTGTAAAGCCGCGGCCTGAGACACGGTCCTGCACGTCATGCCTTGGTTTCCGTACAATAGGCGCCAAGCATGTGGAGCCAGACCTATTCACCCATCGCCGATCATCTCGGCCTCTCCGCTCTCGCCGCGGCCCTTCCGCTTTTTGTTCTCCTCTACCTTCTCGGCGTCAGGCGGACAACCGCCTGGGTAGCCGGCGTGTCCGGTCTCGCCTCGGCTGTCGCCGTCGCGCTTGTGCTCTACAGGATGCCCGTGAGCATGGTGGTCAGCGCATCGGCTCTCGGTGCGGCCTTTGGCCTGCTCCCCATCACATGGATTGTCTTTTGGGCCATTTTTCTCTACCGGCTGGTTGTCGATACGGGCCGGTTTGAAGTGGTGAAGGATTCCGTCGGCAGCCTCACCCAGGACCGCCGTCTCCAGGCTTTGCTCATCGCATTCGCCTTTGGCGCATTTGTCGAAGGCGCCGCCGGATTCGGCACGCCCGTCGCCGTGGCCGCCGCCATGCTCACAGGACTCGGCTTCTCGCCTTTCTACGCCGCAGGGATCTGCCTTCTGGCGAACACCGCGCCGGTCGCCTTCGGTTCGATTGGCATTCCCGTGATCACGCTGGCCGGTATCACGTCGCTGCCGGTCCAGCCGCTCAGCGCCATGGTAGGCAGGATCTGTGCGCCCGTTTCGGTGTTCATCCCCGCCTATCTGATCCTGGTCATGGGAGGCTGGAAAGGCTTGAAGGGCGTGCTTCCGGCCGCAGCCGCTTGCGGCGTGGCATTTGCCGGCACGCAACTCCTGGTATCCAACCTCATCGGCCCCGAACTGACCGACATCCTCAGTTCCCTGGCCGCCATCGCCGCCATGCTGATCACTCTCAAGGTCTGGAAGCCGGCGGACCACTTCGAATTCGCGGAAGCCGCCACTGCCACAGCCGCGCCGAAACGCCACGCCGCCGCGGAGATCCTTCGAGCATGGCTGCCGTTCGGTCTCCTGGTTGTCTGCGTCCTGGTCTGGAGTGTGCCGGACGTGAAGAAGTTGCTCAATTCGGTCACGCAGATCTTCGAGTGGCCCGGTCTGCATAACCTGGCGCTCCAGGCGCCGCCCGTGACCGCCGCACTGGCTCCCTATGCGGCCAGATACACGTTCAACTTCCTGTCGGCGTCGGGTTCGGCCTGCGTCCTGGCCTGTCTGCTGTCGATCCTGTTGCTGCGCATCCCGCTTTCCACGGTTCGCGAGGTCTTCATCACCACTTGTAAGCAGTTGGGCAAACCGACCCTCACCGTCTGCTCCGTGCTCGCCCTGGCGTTCCTGATGAACTACTCCGGCGCTACAGGCACCCTGGGGCTGGCCTTCGCCGCCACCGGCGCCGCCTTCCCCTTCTTCAGCGCCATGCTCGGCTGGCTCGGCGTCTTCCTGACCGGCAGCGATACCTCGGCCAACGCCCTGTTCGGCAACCTCCAGGTCGTCACCGCCAACAAACTGGGGCTGAACCCGATCCTGATGGCCGCGTCGAACTCCAGCGGCGGTGTGATGGGCAAGATGATCAGCCTCCAGAGCATCGCCGTCGCGGCTGCGGCCACCGCCATGAGTGCATCGGACGAATCCCGCCTGTTCCGCTTCACCTTGCGCCACAGCATCCTGCTGGCGGCTATGATCGGATTAGTGGTGCTCTTCTACGCTTACGTCATGCCGGCCTGGGCGCCTTCCGCATGAAAAAAGGGCGGGGAACGAATCCCCGCCCGAAGTGGCCGCGCACTTGCTTTTCTTGTTTTAGCCCGTCGCTGCTCTTACCGCCTGGCGCGGGCTCGTCCCTGTAAGCCCTGGCCCATCAGCCCCATGCCTGCGCCCATCCCCTCCATCTGAGGCGGCTCAATCAACCCCATGCCCACGGCCTGCCTGACAGCCGGGCCGAGTTTGGCCGCTGCTTCAAGGTCCTTCAACTTCGCCTGCTGCTCAGCGGTTAATACCGCCTTCATCTGGTCGTTCAGGCCGGACCTCGCCGCCGCCGCCTTATCCCTGAGTTGTTTCAGCTCAACCGTCAGCGCGCCGACCTTGGCCGGGTCCGGCGAAGCCGTCTGCATCAGTTGACGCAACTCCAGCGCCTTAGCCCGCATCGCCGCCGCCTCCGGTTGCATGGCTTCGGCCCGCTGCTTGCGCAGGGTCCGCATCTGCTCCACCTGGGCATCGGTCAGCCCCAGGTAACTCTTCAGCGCCTCGGTACCAGCCAGACCCGGCCCAAGTCCTTGAGCCATCATGCCCGGCCTCATCCCGCGGCCCATCGGACCCTGAGCGAGCAGAAGCCCGCTGCAAAGTGCCATCGAAATCATCAGGTTACGCATGTCATCTTCTCCTTGCTCGAATCTATCATCTCTTGCTGTTGATACTGCGACATCTACTAGGACGCGGATTCTCGACAGGGGATTACGTGCACCCATTGGGGAGATCGTCTTAGTACCGCTAAGGGATATCCCCAATTGGAATCTGGGTGAGACCAGTGTTCACTGGAGATAGGGAACACATATGATGGACCTCCGTCAGACAGGACGCTGCCAAATCCAAGGCCGGGTCCGTGTCCACTGGGGAGACCCGAGCGGGGCCACGTTCGGCAGCCTCGGACGGATACAGGAAGCCTCTGCGACAGGATTCTCCGTCGACATGGACCGCCACATCGCCATCGGTCATGTCGTGCAGATCGAGTCACATGACTTGAAGGTCGTGGGACTGGCCGTGGTGCGGCATTGCAGCCAGAAGGGGATGGGTTTCAGGCTGGGCTTGCAGTTCAGTGGAGGATTGAGGCGGCCGCAGTGAAGACCAAGTGAGAGTCTGGCCCCGGAACGGCACTAGTCTATTGAGGCCCGCGCATCCAGGCATGACCCACGAGACCAGCAACAGCGATGAAGCGCTCCTGAACCACCTCGACCGGCTGGAGACGATAGTTTCGCGGAAAGACACTGAACTGGCTCAGCTAAGGACCGAGTCCGGGATGAAGGACGTGCTCATCAGGGAAATGCAGTCCGCGCTGGGGGGACAGGAGGCGCTGCTGCGAAAGCTCCTGACGAGAATCGAGGACCTGGAGCGCAGGCTTTCAGCTACTCGAATGGGCCTCTGATCGATCCGCTGACGACCTCAGGCAAGACCGCGCGCGCCGAGGCGCGAATCAGTTCGGGCAAACCCTTGCCGGTGACGGCCGATATCTGAAAGAACGGCATCTGCCGTTGCCGGGCGGCCGCTTCCAAAGCGAGAATCCGTTCGGCATCCTGAGCCACGTCGGTTTTCGTGGCGATGACGAACATCGGTTTGCCGGGGAGTTCGTCGCTGTAGCTGGCCAGTTCGGCCAGGATGACCTCGAAATCGTGGGCCGGGTCGCGTCCGGAACTCTCTGAAACATCAACAAGATGCAGCAGAAGCCGGGTCCGTTCAACGTGCCGCAGGAACTGGATGCCGAGGCCATGGCCTAGATGCGCGCCCTCGATCAAACCGGGGATGTCGGCCACGACGAAGGTGCGCATGTCGTCGGTTCTCACCACACCCAGGTTCGGCTCCAGCGTGGTGAAGGGGTAGTCGGCGATCTTCGGGCGGGCTGCTGAGATTCGGGAGATGAGGGTGGATTTCCCGGCATTCGGGAATCCGACCAGTCCGACGTCCGCCAGCAGTTTCAGTTCCAACCGGAGGCGAAGTTCGTCGCCGGGGCGGCCGGGTTCGTGCCGGGTAGGCGCCTGGTGGGTGGCCGTGGCGAAATGCTGGTTGCCACGCCCGCCGCGTCCGCCCTTGGCCATGGTGAACCGTTCACCCTCGATGGCGAAGTCGTGAATGAGGTCGCCGGTCTCGGCATCATAGACGAGGGTTCCGATGGGGACAGGGACCTCGATCAATGCACCGGCCCGTCCGCTGCGATTGCTGCCTTCGCCGTGGCGGCCGCGTTCGGCGGTGTGTTCCGGGTTGTAGCTGAAGTGAAGCAGCGTATTGTAATGCGGGCTGGCAAGAAAGACGACATCGCCGCCGCGCCCGCCGTCGCCGCCGCTCGGACCGCCCTTCGGGACGAACTTCTCCCTGCGGAACGCCATGCAGCCGTTGCCGCCGTCGCCCGCCTTTATCTTGATGATGACTTCATCTACAAACATGTTCGATCACAAATAGAACGGGCCGCCGGCGCAATGGCTCAGGCGGCCCGGATTCTGTTAAATGCCTTTCGGCCGGTTTAAGCTTCGACCGGCTGGACGCTGACGAACTTGCCCATGCGCCCGCGGTCGCGCCACTCGACTCGGCCGCCGATGGTGGCGAAAAGCGTGTCGTCCTTGCCCAGGCCGACGTTTTCGCCGGGCTTATAGCGGGTGCCGCGCTGGCGCACGATGATCGAGCCGCCGGTGACAATCTGGCCACTGAAAACCTTCACACCCAGGCGTTTGGACTGCGAGTCGCGTCCGTTCTTGGAACTGCCAAGTCCTTTTTTATGTGCCATTACGCTCTCCCTTGCCCGCTACGCCAGGATCTCGCCAATCTTGACCCGAGTCTGATTCTGCCGGTGGCCGTTCGTGCGGCGGTACTGCTTCTTGCGCTTGAACTTGAAGACGATAATCTTCTTCGCGCGGTCATGCTCCACGATGGAAGCGGTCACCTTGGCCGAAGCGGCGCCGGCGCCGGCAAGCAACTCGCCGGAATCCGTGCCGACCGCCAGAACTTTGTCAAACTCGACGGTGGAGCCGACTTCGCCGGCCAGCGTCTCAATCACGATGGAGTCGCCCGGGGAGACGCGATACTGTTTTCCGCCGGTCTCAATCACTGCGTACATGATTCGATCCTCTTGCTTATAACCGGGTTTTGCCGTTCAGGACAGCCTACCGGAAGGGTTCACCGAATTGCACGGGCGCACAATTGCCCCATGCGTGGGTGTCGCAACTTCTCATCCTACACGATCGGGCAGGGATTGGCAAATCGAGCACGGGTTCGCTGCGATCGGAAGAGATCCGCGTGAAGAAAACAATGCGTCGTGTGGCATCGGTCGATGTCACAATGTGGAGCTAACCTAACAGCGGGGGGACAATCCACCGGTATTGGCGGCGCATGGCGTTGGCGAAGCTATCTCGCTTCTTCCCAGGCACCAGACCATGGGCCGGATCGTTGGGCGAGTCCGTGTCCTTCACTACGGCGTAGCCACGTTCGCGAACTTGGCTAACCAGGATGGATAGCAGACACTCGCCAGGGTACTTCGTGAGAGTATCCTCGGGCGGTCGCAGTTGGGCGATCATCAAGGATTCGATATTCACGGACAACTCAGCGTCCTTGAACACCGCGCTTGACGGCCTGAGCGTACCATCTGGCTCATGCACGACCTGATTGGGTCGCACACGCCGAAATAACCGATCAGTATGCGGGATGGTGGGATCGTCGGGTCGCGTTTGGTCGGCCATACACAGGTGTCAACGAATCCCGGCGACGAGATCCCGCACTCGGGAATCGTTCGAGTTGAGGTCGCCCTCCTCCTCCTCCCCATTTCTGCTATTGAAGAAGTAGTACCGTGTTGGCTCGCCGGCGGCAACGACGATCTCAAAGTCACAACCGTTCAGGTGCCACTCAGCTTGCATCCCACCATCCGAGAGCGGTACCACCTCTGGCGCGGGAGAGTCGTTCTGCAGGATGCTCGAAAGGCAGTTAAGAAGTCGCTCGACGTGTTCGGGTTGCGTAGGCTTGGATGCGTAACCATCCCAGCAGGACTCAACGCCCCAACGGTCCCCAAGAGAGCGCAGTGTGGGCTGCACCCAATCCGGAATCCCCTCACCTGAATACGTCAGGACACATACTTGACCGTTCCCGATCTCAAGACGAATCACCACATCTAGGCATCTCGAAGGCAAGGTGGTGTTCGACTTTCGCTCGCGCCTGGCAAACACGGCGGAATCAGAGCAACTCGCTGTATCCGGTGGAATACGAGGGATGGGCGCAAACGCTGGCGTGTAGGTTATAGGGTCGGCATAGGCAGCCATATCATTTCTCCCCCCAAATGTGGTGCATGTGGTCAGTTGTGAGGGTTCGGAAGGAGTGAACAATCCACTTGTGGCCAAGATCGAGAAACTCGGTTCCACTTCCTAACAACCCTCTTGCCGTCAAACTCATTACATACATAGGTTGGTTATCCTGCAATCTCCGGGCCGGCCTGATATCCACGTGCAAGCGGCCGACGACCACTCCATCAGCTTCAGTAATTGGATAGCGGGCATGGAATGCACAATCCTCCATCCGCCCCGGGTACTGTCCGTCTGGTGGGACCCTCCACATTTTGAAGACCTTCTCGACATCCCCCATCGCCTCCCAACCCTCACCGCATACAATGTGGTTGACGTATGTCACCTCGCATTGGTTCACCACCAGGGGGGCGAACCCCTGATCTACGATGAAGGCTTCGAACAGAGCAAAGTCTCTCTGAAACGCTGGCTTGATCACCCGCTCATAGCGGGGATACTCTTCGTTGCCTTCCGCTTTTTGCCAGTTCTTGATAAACCGGCTAGGCTGCACTTGGATCAGTTCATTGCCAGAAGCGTTGACGAACCAGAGCCGAGGCAGTGGAGGCCGCTCTCCTACCTCCATGCTGATCTTCACCCGTTGAGGATTCGTCCCAGGAAACCGCTCCACCTCCGACTCCAACGGGGGGCGCTCCTCTGTGTGGGGGAAGGAACCCTCGAATTTCTGCCACAGCGCCCCGTAGTGCACAGTGCGCAGCGAATCGAGGTTCTTGAATTGAACAGACAATACTGTCTCGACAACGGGAGGCCTCTCGTAGTCTGGACACGTCACTGGCTGCAGGTTGCTCATTCGGCTTGGATCGACGAGTCTTCAGACACTGGCGCACCGCTACGTGGAATGCTACATACGTTCGATGTCAGTATCAATGTTGGTATTCGATCCTCTATCCCATTAGACGGCAGAACTAAGAATCAAGTACACCAAGATCGCACAACCCCGAGGATAGCATCCCCGGGCCTACTCCCCCGAAAGGGGGCGTTTTCATTTCTAGCCCACCCTTTCTCCCGGCTCAGTCCAGCCGGACGCCGGGCTTCGGGCCGTAGTCGATCCTCGCCAGCGCGCCGCCGTGGGTAATCGACAGCCGTGCCGCCTCGACAACCAGTTCATTGAATCTACTGTTGGCCGGCGTCGCCATGATGCCGCGGCGGTCCCACTCTTCCAGCAGCGCACGCCGCTCTTCCGCCGTCCGCGGACCCGATTCGATCTCGATCGCACGGTCAACGATGTATTCAACTGACCGGTAGCCATAGCCGACGGGCACCAGCCCCGGTCCGCCATGGTCAACATACTGAAAGTAATCAGGACTCGGCTCGGAGTATTGCGTCGCACCCTCGCCCGCCGGCCGGTCTACCAGGCTATAGGACACGCCCCGGTAACGGTCGTCGTGATTGATCCAGGCGCCGGTCTGCTTCTCGATCGAGGAGCAATACATGGTGAGACCCTGGGTGTTCGATCCGGGCGCGTCATCTGGGAAACCTAAAGCATTCTGAACATTGAGGCATGCGCCGTTGGACCAGAGCACCCGCGCGTCAGTCCAGAGATAGCCTTCGACGCCGTTCGGGAACTTGTCCTTCAACCCATAAACGCTGATGGCTGTCGGCAGCAGGCCCGTGATGAAGTGGACCAGATCGACGTAATGGCAACCAATATAGGTGAAGGCGTCGGTCGCTTCGGCAGTGAACCAGTTCTGAAAGTTCGAGTTGCGGTAGTACCACTTCTCGAGGAGGCAGGCCGTGCCCAGGCGGAATTCGCCAAACGAACCCGCGCGGTAACGCTGGCGCGCCATGTGGCTGCGGTCGTCGAAGCGCTTGTGATACTCGACTGCAACCATGAGGGCGCGCCGCCGGGCTTCGTTTTCGATCTCCTCGGACTGGGCGGCGGTGAGGACCAACGGCTTGACGCAGAGCACGTTCTGGCCGCCCGAAAGCGCCGTCATGACGGCTTCATAGTGCAGGTGGTCCGGCACGCAGACGACGACAAGTTGGCCGGGCGGCAGTTGAGCAATCACTTCGGCGTAAGCTTCAGTCCGCGGACGGAAGCTCTGACCAGGGAATGCCGTGGTCAGCTTGGGAGCCGTGGCGAGGGCGTCGAGAGCGGCGGCGCGGCGGTCGCAGATCTCGATCGATTCAATGACACCCTTGCGTTGAAGTTGGTACAGAGACGGCAGGATCTGGTCATGCGCGATCATGCCGCCGCCGATCATCGTGACCCGCATCAGGACTGTCCTCCCCTCGCCGCCAGCGCCTCTTCAAGAGCTTCGCCGATCACGGCGCAGCCTTCCTTCACCGCTTCCTCGGTGATGACCAGCGGCGGGCAGACCTTGATGGTGCAGCCTTCGGGGCCGACCGGATTGAACATCAACAGACCCTTTTCAATCGAACGCCGCACCACGTCGCGGGCCAGAACTCCGTCGGGCTGACGGGTTCCCGGCTTGACGCAAGCCACACCGGCAACCAGGCCCTTGCCGTGCACACACCCAATAACGTCGCCGTGGCGGGCTTGCAGACCAAGCAGTTCAGTATGGAGGACGTGGCCGGCGGCGGCGGCGTTCTCGGGCAACCGCTCATTGATGATGATGTCGAGGTTGGCCAGCGCGGCCGCGCAGCAGACCGGGCTGCCAGAGTGCGTCGACGATGCGGTGCCGGGGGCGTGCAGTTCCATCAGGCCGGTACGGCCGACAACGGCGGCAATGGGCAGCGACGAGGAGATGCCCTTGCCCCACGTTGTCAGGTCTGGCAGGACGCCATAATGTTCGAATCCCCACATCTTGCCCGTACGGCCAAACCCGGCCTGGACTTCGTCGAAGACCAGAACCACCTTATGGGCGTCGCACCACTGGCGCAGGGTCTTGATGTATTGAGGCGGCGCGAAAGCGGCCGTACCCCCCTGATAGGTCTCCATGACGACGCCGCAGACCTGGGCGGCGGCGATGCCCGCCTCGTCGAGCGACCGTTCAAAGAGTTCGAATGACGTGTCCTCGGTCCAATAGCCGTCAGGGAAGGGGAGTTGGACGAAACCAGGATCCAGGTTGCCGATCCACTCCTTCAGCGCCGGGATACCGCCGGCCTGCTGTGAGCCGAGCGTGCGCCCATGGAATGCCTTGTCATACGACACGATGACGTTCTTCTGACGACCGCCCTCAATCTGGCCATGCGTACGCGCGACTTTGATGGCGTATTCGACGGCCTCGGAGCCGGTGGTGACGAGGAAGACCTTCTTCAACGGCTCGGGCATCACCGCCGCGAACCGCTCGCACAGATCGGCGCGGATGGCGGTCGGGAAGGCGTAGGAAGCGAGCAGGTGCTTATCAACCTGCGCCTTGATGGCGTCAACGATTTCCTGGCGGCCATGGCCGGCGTTGGTGATCAGTACGCCGCTCGAGAAATCGAGCCAGCAATTGCCGCTGGCGTCGTACACCTGGAAGCCTTCGGCCCGGTCCCAGACCACCAGCGGCTGGCCGCCCATGGCGCGGAGTTCGTTCTTGGCGAGCTTTTCGAGAACCGGGATTGACTGCGGGGCGGGCAGGTCGGTGACGATGCGGCGGAAGCGGGTCTCGACGCGCGCGACAGGGCGCGGTTGGAAGGGGTTTTCAGGGTCCATTGAGTAACATTGTCCGGGAATCCGAAGCTCACTGCAATGCGGCGGCGCGTCGATACACCGTCAGGTTCTGCTTCGTCGTGGTCTTCCAATCGGCAAGTGCTGGCGCTCCCGCGCGCTTGAAGAACGCTTCCAGACTGGCATCGAGGGAGGCGCGCTGTTTGGCGTAGGCCGGATCGTTCCAACGATTCGTCGTCTCGCGCGGATCGGCGGAGAGATCGAAGAACTCGTCTTCCCCGCTGGCCCGGCGAATGAGCTTATGCGTCCCGGTTCGCACGGCGCGCACCGGCCCGTATTCGAAGAACAGGCGGTCGCGCTGCTTCATCGACCGGCCGCGAAGCAGCGGCGCATAGCTCGCTCCGGCCCGGAAGCCCGAAGGCGAGTAGGGCAGGCCGAGGTAGTCGAGAAGAGTCGGGACGACGTCGTAATGCGAGACCATGCCCGATTCCACCCGGCCCGCGGCAATCCGCCCAGGGTGCGACCAGACCATCGGCACGCCGATCGACTCTTCGTACATGTTGAACGGCACGCTGCCATTGCCCTTACCCCACAGCCCGTGATGGCCGGCGTTCCAACCCTGGTCGGCGGTGAAGAGCACAAGAGTGTCCTCCATCGCGCCCATCTGTTCCAGTTTTTCCAGGACGCGGCGCATGTTGGCATCCGCGGCGGTAATCAGCGCCGAGTAGCCGAGCTTGGATTGCGTGTTGCCGTGATGGGCGTTCAGGCCGCGATTCTGCCAGGGATGGAGCGGCGTGTTGGGATAGCAGGAGAACTTCGATCCGCCGTAGGGCTCGCGGTACTTGTCTGGCTGGTAGTCCAGCGGCGTGTGCGGCGCGTAGAAGGGCATATACAGGGCGAATGGCGACTGCGAGTTCTTCTGACTGTCCAAAAACTCGAGGGCGCAGTCGCCCACCAGATCGGTCTTGAAACCCTGCATTGGAATCGTCTTGCCGTTCTTCACGAGGACAGGGTTCTTGTAGGTTCCGCCGCCTCCGGGAATGGTCGCCCAATAGGAGAAGCCCGACTGCGCCGTGTCGTCGTGACCCATGTGCCACTTGCCGGCCATGCCAAGCGTGTAACCGTTGCGGGCAAGGACATCGGACCATGTGAGCCGATTCTCGAGATAGCGCGTGGATTTGGGACCGAAGGAATCTGCCGGGACAAGCCAGTCCTGCACGCCATGCTGGGAAGGGATGAGCCCGGACATCAGGGTTAAGCGGCTGGGACTGCAAACGGGCGTGCAGGCGAAGGCGCGGGAAAATCGCGTCCCCTGAGAGGCGAGGCGCGTGAACGCGGGCGTGACCATCTCGCTGCACCCCGAAACGGAAGTAGCCCACGGACCGTGGTCGTCGGTGAGAAAGACGACGACATTGGTACGGCGGCGTTTGGCGATGGCAGGAGCCACGGCCAGGGATGACAGGAACGAACGGCGGGTGATAGGCACGGCAGAATCATTGTATGCCCTGGCAGGAGGTGAGTCGACCTCCGCCCACCCTCCGTCGAGGCCGCCTGCCGCGTTGAAAGGGCGCCCCCACAGCGTACCCACGGGCCGCTGGCTCACAAATACCCATGAAAGGAGCGCCCCGTCGGTGAAGCCGCGAACGCAGAGAGCGGGTGTCCGGGCACGACTTTCGACAGAGTTCGTCGTGGCTCGTTGCCGGGCCACAACGAGGGATGAAAATGAACACTGTTTTCAGGCGAGTCCCGGGCACGACTTGCGAGGGTGCGGGTGGAACCTGCTCTCTTCGTTCGCAGCCTCAGGAGCAGGAGGCGCGCCACAGCGCGGAGGCCGCGAATGGACAGAGCGGGTTTCCAGGCGTAGTTTTCGACGGAGTTCGCCATGGCCGGTTGCAGAGCCCCAACGAGGGATGAGAATGAACGCTGTTTTCAGGGGAGCGGGTTTCCAGGCGCGATTCTCGCCGGAGCCGTAAAGGTACATCAAACACGCGAGACCAACTGCTGAAATACTCCCGCCGGCCGCGTTGCGATCGACGGCATCCCCTCCTGAGGGATTCCGCTCGCAGTCGAACTTCGGTATACTCCTGACGACGATAAGCAGAGGACCGGATCGATAACTCTCGAACTCCAGGAGAAGACAATGCAAGCACACCGGACTTACCTTTCGCGGCGCCACTTCATGTTGAGTTCGGCCGCGATGACGTCTCTTTGGGGACGCGGCGCGACTGACGCGGGTGGCGCTTGGGATGGGCCAGCCGTCGTACGAAAGCTCTATCTCGGCGGGCGGCCCAGTTGGCCCCGGCCCGACCTGGACCTCGCCCAGGAGGTGCGCGGAATCGAGGCGCAACTTGCCGAACTCGATCGGCGCTATCCGGGCAAGATCCGCTTCACTGGCGGCGAGACAATTCACAATCCGCAGGAGATGGACGCCTGGCTCGCCCAACCGGATGACAGCGACGCAGTGCTGGTGTTCCCTATGATCACCATCACCTTGCCTCATCTCAAGAAGTTGGTGGCGACGGATAAGCCGGTGCTGATGTTCTCGGTCCCCTACAACGGCCACGACTGGACGCACGGCGCTGCCTACATGCAGAAGGGCGCGCGGCTGCAGTTGATCGCGTCGAGCGACCTGACGGCGATTGATCCCTACGTCCCGCTGCTGCGGACGATTCATCATTTGAAGTACAGCAAGGTACTGCTGATGTCGCAGCCCAATGCCCGGCCCAAGACGGAAGGGTTCACCAGGCAGTTCGGCACGACATTCGGTTTCCCCACCTATGCCGAACTGGGCGCGGCCTACGACGCGGCCGATCTCCGGACGGCGGAAAAGCTGGCTGACGAGTTTATCCGCGGGGCTTCGAAGGTGGTCGAGCCGACGCGCGAGGAGATCGTCAAGTCCCTGCGGTTGCATCTGGCGATTCGCGAGCTAATGCGGAAGGAAAAAGCCAACGCGATCGCGATCGACTGCCTTGGCGGCTTTGGCCGCAAGGAACTGCCGGCTTACCCTTGCATCTCGTTTTCGAAACTGAATGACGCCGGCATGTACGGCGTCTGCGAGAACGACTTGGAATCGACCATGACGCAGTTGCTGGTGACGTCGTTCTCCGGGCGTCCGGGCTTTGTCTCCGATCCGGTGTTTGACACCAGCCGCAACGAGGTCATCCATGCACACTGCGTGTCGGCGACGAAGCTAAGGGGCGTGGACGGGGAGTCGTCGCCATACATGGTGCGTTCGCATCTCGAAGACCACAAGGGCGCGTCGATGCAGGTGCTGGCTCCCTCTGGCGAGCCGGTGACAGTGGCGAAGTTCGCCGATGCCAAGCGCATGATGATCTCAACCGGCGAGGCGCTGGGCAATGTGGACAACGAGAGGGGTTGCCGGACCAAGATCCGCACCAGGGTGAAGGACGGCGAGAAACTGCTGGCGAATTGGGGTGCGGCGCTAACGCCGGGCCCGGGCATGCCAGGGACTCGGGATCTGCTGCACCGCGTCGTGTTCTATGGCGATTACATGAAAGAGACTGCCAAGCTTGGGCGGTTGCTGGGCTTCCAGGTGATCGATGAGGGCTCGGAGACTCCGCAGTCGGACTGATACGCGGCGGGGCCAGCGTCCCATCCCAAAAACGCGCATAACAAGTATCGGAAGGCGGACGCCCTCGTCCGCGCCGGACCCCTGGTCCGGCTCCGCTGGAGCTAAAAATCCTGCTCCCCTCCCGTCGTGTGGGCCTTCGCACGTGGCAACCCCAAGGTTAGCCGGTCCCGTCCCGGCGGCACGGCCGTTTCCTACGCACTTTAGAGACAGGACATCAGGTAGTCGCGCACAATAGGGGCGGTCATTCCGCTGGCCGCCGCTCCACCTCCGCCACCAGTCCGTCCGCTCCCCTTTTTCCCTCTCATCCCC
>CAZLDN010000039.1:0-40450 GCA_964558355.1 uncultured Candidatus Solibacter sp. | reverse complement strand
GGCGGGAGGCGCCATTCAACGGGCGGGGTCGGCTCCCGTGGGCGAAGGCGGGTGGCTGTCGGGATCGCGGATCGCGGCGCGAATCGTGGCGGAGAAGGTTGGGCTGAAATCGGCGCGGCTTGCCGATTTGGGCGTCCGCGGCGAGGCGGCGTTGACGGAGTTGGGCATGGCGCTGAACGCGGCGGGCTCGGATGAGCCGCTGAAACTTCTGGCCGGAGCCGTCCTGTCCGAGCCGGGCTGCGGCTGGTGTTGGGAGGCGCTGGCCGAAACGGCCATCCGCGCGGGCCGGCGCGATGGGGCGTTGGATGCGCTTGAGCGGGGCCGTAAGGCGCAGGGCGTCGATGAAACGTCCAGGGCGCGGCTTCAGTTGATACAGGCGGGGCTGACGGGCGACCAGGCGATGCGCGGAGAGGCGCTGGCCAAACTTGCCGGGTTGACTCCGTCGAACGTCGAGGTCCTTACCGAACTGGCCGCAGCGGCGACCCGCAATAGGAGATGGTCCGGCGCCGCCCAGGCATGGAAACGAATCCTGGTGATCGATCCGGCATCGCCCGACGCGTTGAACCAACTGGGTTACATCGAAGCCTGGCAGGGCCGCTTCGATGAGGCCGTGAAGTGGCACAAAGCTTATGTGGCGGCGCAGCCGGCGTCGGCGAATCCCGAAGACTCGCTTGGCGAAGTGCTAATGATGGCCGGCAGTTTTGAAGAGGCCGAGAAGGCGTTTGTTTCGTCGTTCGAGAAGGGCCCCGAATTCAACGCGGGCGCTGCCATGGAGAAGGCGGCGCTGGCCTGCTGGCTGCGCGGCGATGAGTCCGGGGCTCGCGCGCGGTTGGAGACTTTCCTGAAGTCCAGGATTGAACATGGCGATCTGTTGGCGGATTGGCGGCGCGCCCGCTGGTTCTACATCACTGGCAAGACCGGCGAGGCGAAGCAACTTCTTCAGAGGATCCGCGCTTCGGGTCCGCCACCCGTGCAGGCGTTCGTGCTGGCATCGCTGGCATTGTGGTCGGCCGAGGCCGCCGACCGCGGCGCCGCCGCCAGGTATGCGGCCGCAATGGCGGCGATTAGGCATCCAGCCGCGAAACAGATCCTGCCTTTGGTGTCGGCGATCGTCAACGGGAGTTCTGGAGAGCGAGGAAATCCGCTGACCGCCGGGATGGCTGCGATGATAGCCGGCGACGACGCCAAGGCAGTTCCGTTCCTCAAGAAGGCGATGGAGGCGGCCACTCCCGGCGACGAGGCGCAGGCTCGCGAACTGCTTGCTTGGGCGTATGTCAGGACGGGCGACGTCGCCGCCGCGGCCGGGTTGCTGCGCGCCGGCTGGCCGGTTCCGCCGTCACTCGAAGGCCAGTTGACCGATTTCCTGATCTACCCGAATCTCTTCTATGTCAGGGCCAAGGCCGCCGAGTACAACAAGGACGCCGCCGGCGCCACGAAGTTTTTCGAGGCCTACATCAAGTACATGGGTTCGAGACCCGATGCGCGCCAACAGAAGGAAGTGTCGCTCAAAACGGTCAGGCTCTGAGGTCCGGAAGTCGGCGATGACGGATCGTCCATTCGCCGTTCTGACGGCCGTCGTGGCCGCGAGCGCGACGCTGGTGAGCGAAGCGCCGCTGGCGCTGGACAGCATCAGCCAGGGAGAGCGCGAAACCATACGATAGGGCATAGGGCTTCAAACACGCCGGAGGACAGCCGCCCTCAGGGATGGTGTGCAGGCTGCTCGAATCGGGGATTGTTCGCGGATGGGGCGCGTGGTGGGATTTGAACCCACGACATCCAGAACCACAATCTGGCGCTACTACCAACTGAGCTACACGCGCCGCAGAACACTTTCAGTCTAGCAAACGGCGCCGATCGCTGAGGAGGGGGTAGAGCAGCCATACACGCCGTCCCACCCGTTGACTACCTTTCACCGACCAGCACGCCACGCGATGAAGGCTTCTCTTGTTGAGGTCTCGAACTGGCGAAACGCCGGCAATTCACGAAGTGGGCTGAAATCCCGAATAGACTCGGCTACGCGGTGTGTGGCAGCGTCAACGTTGAACTTCCGCAACCGGCGGCCCGTGTACTCGAATGCGCGCCGTAGCGCTTCATGAAGCGTCTGCTTGGGGTCAACGAGTTCTTCGATTCTCTGTGGACTTGGCAGGTCCAGTTCGATTCGTGAGCCAGGATTAGCCGCCGCCTTTCGAATTGCATCCTCGTCGATGAGCAGCCAGGCTTCGAGCATCCTCACGGGGATGAGATGAACCGGCGCCGCTCCCCGCAGTTCCATCTCACTGAACGCGCGGCCGATCTCTTCCGATCTCACATCGAGAGGCTCTCGTTCGGCGTCCCTGTGGATGAAGAGCAGGTCACATGGATAGTATTCAACGGCACGGGCAATCCGCTCGCCGAGGCTGCGGGGAGGCCGTCGCAATCCGCGGAAGTCCGCCCATTCGGAGACGAACGCCTCGCGCGAGCCGGATTCGTCCATGAGGGAGTCAAGCAGCCAGTTCACCACGTGAGTCAGGGCTCGGTCAGAGCTTCCGTCGGTGAGCAGCGTGTAACGCAGCATCGCCGTGTCAGCGCTCCGTCTCGTCAGGGTTGAACCCTAGGGCCGTTTGCAGCTCCGGCCTGTCGATGACACGCCTGGGCGCGCCTGGAACGGCCTGTCGGAGCGTGGGTTCGAGGTAGTTCACCACAGTGCCAAGGCCGACGCTCTCCATCCCGGCTTTCTCGCGCCATGTCCCAGGCAGGCAGGCGAGACCGAGCGAGGAACCGCGGCCCGTGCCAGCCGGCACGTTTAGAGTGCGGGCAAAGACCACCGAGTCCTCCGGGCACTGTTTGACGACCAACGGGCTGTGGGTATTGAAGATGACTTGTCGCAGAGGATTGAATTCCCCGGCGTCATTGGGATCAACCGCGAGATCCCTCAGAAGATCGATCATCGCCGGAATGCGCATCGGATGAATGCCATTTTCCGGCTCTTCGAGGCAGACGAGACCAGTGGACTGCGGATCCAGGGCAAGAATCGAGAGAGCGAGGAAACGAAGTGTGCCATCGCTCAATGCGCTGGCGGGCAAGCGCGTCCCGTCGCTTTGTGTGAGATACAAAGTGAGGAGTTCGCGTGCCTCGTCACGGTCCACTTCGACACTCCGCACATCGCCGACGAGTTCGGCGAGCCGGTTGGCCAATTGAGTGTAGACGCGCTCGCCGTCCTCAGAGCTAGCGAGTCGAAACAAAGTGGCTGGCATGTGCGCGCCGATGGAACTGAGCGATTGCGGATGACGGAACCCGTCGGAACCGCGCAGAGACGAAGGCTCGAGCTGGAGCACACGCCAAGACTCGAATTCCCTTCGGGCCGTCAGGACAGTCGGCCCAAACAAAGACGTTCCGGTTGCCCCAAGAATGGTCCGCTTGCGTTGCCCGCCTCCTAATGGCGATGGTGGAAGTTCCGTACCGAAGTCGTCGTGGATCACGACCACGTTGTCTTCCCCCTCAGTCGAAATGAAAACTGGGACACGGAATGAACCGGCTACAACTCTCTCTCTCCACGCCGCATCATGGGGGAAACAGATGCTGTTTGACGCTTCTGGCAACGGAATGTGCGACAACGCCTCCCGCAGGATGAATAGCCTGTCGGCCCCACCTTTTCCATTCGCGGATTCCCACCCAAGTGAAAGCGAGTAGCGCAGCAAGGTAGCTGTCGCCTCGACCGCGAACCCAAGATCATCAGTGGCCTCTCGCGGAACGATCATCTCAACCTCGAAGTCCATCCGGGGCGATTTCTCTTGCCTGAAGTTGTAGAAGAGGTTTCTTGGGTCGGTGCTGCGGCCACCCGCATCCCTGACGGCAGAGGCCGCGTCCATCGGACTCTCGCTTGCCAGCAGGCTCAGGAACCGGATAGCGTCCATCAGATTCGACTTGCCGACGCCATTCGGACCCGCGACGCACGTGAACGGTCCAAATCGGACATCCACGTCGATCAGGTTCTTGAAGCCAGAGACTTTGAGTCGGGTTAGCACAGCACGAATCTACTACAGTCTAGCTGAGCAATTATAGCCCCGCCCGCTTCCACATCTCGTCCACCCGCCGTTTCACGTCAGCCGGCATCGTGAGCACCTCCGGCCAGCGGCGCGTGAACCCCTCCGACGCCATCTTCTTCGTCGCATCGATGCCCATCTTCGACCCGTAATCGGGCATCCTCGACGCATGATCGAGCGAATCGACCGGACCGTGGACGAACTCGATGTCGCGTTCCGGATCGATATTATTCAGCGCCCGCCAGGCCACTTCCGAATGGTTCTGCACATCCACGTCCTCATCGACAACCACGATCACCTTGGTAAACATCGCCTGCCCCAGACCCCAAATGGCGTGCATCACCTTCCGCGCCTGCCCCGGATACGACTTCCTGATCGAGATCAGCATCAGGTTGTGAAACACCCCCTCGGCCGGCATGGCGATGTCCCGGATCTCGGGGATCTGCATCCGCATCAGCGGCAGGAAGATGCGCTCGATGGCCCGCCCCATGTAGTAATCCTCCATCGGCGGCGGACCGACGATGGTCGCCGGATAGATCGGATCCTTGCGCGTGGTCATGCAGGTGACATGGAAGACAGGATAGTCGTCGTCGAGCGAATAGAAGCCTGTATGGTCGCCGAAAGGCCCTTCGCGCCGCGTCTCGCCAATGTTGACATAGCCCTCCAGAACGATCTCGGCCTGCGCCGGCACCTCCAGATCGCAGGTCTCGCATTTGACCATCTCCACCGCCTTGTTGCGCAGAAAACCGGCGATCATCATCTCGTCCAGATCGGGCGGCAGCGGCAAAATGGCCGAGTACATCGTCGCCGGGTCGGCGCCCAGGGCGACGGCTACCGGCATGCGCGCTTCCTTGCCCTCCTGAAGCAGACGGCGGTAGTGCTCCGCGCCCTGCTTCTGCGTCTGCCAGTGCATGCCCGTGGTGCGGTCGTCGTAGACCTGCATCCGGTACATGCCGCAGTTGCGCTTGCCCGTTACCGGATTGCGGGTGAAGACCATTGGCAACGTGATGAACGGCCCGCCGTCGCCGGGCCAACAGGTCAGCACGGGCAATTCGGCCAGCGAGAAGCCATCATGCCGGATGCGCTCCTTGCAGGGACCCGACGAGACCATCTTCGGGAAGAAGTTGGCCATGTCGGCCAGCTTCGGCAGCATCTTGAGCTTGTTGATCAGCCCCTGCGGCATCCGCATTTCCAGCATCTCGGTGATGCGGGCGGCCACCACATCAACCGAATAGACCTCGAGCGAGATCTCCATCCGCCGCATCGAGGCAAAGAGGTTGATCGCCAGCGGCATGGCCGAGGCGCCCGGCTTTTCAAACAAGAAGGCCGGTCCGCCGCCTTTCACCGCCCTGTCGGCGAACTCGGTGATCTCCAGCCGCGGGTCCACCGAAAACGGGATCCGTTTCAGCTCCCCTTGCTTTTCAAGGGCTTGCAGGAATTCCCGTAGATCGTTGTAGGCCATCTTGAGCGTACCCCCTCTTCCATTTACTATGATGAAGTCTGAAATCATCAAGGAGCAAGGAGACTGAATGTTTCATCGCGTAGCCCTCGTCACCGGAGCCAGCCGCGGAATCGGCCGCGATATCGCCCTGATGCTCTGCAAGTCGAACTTCGACATCATTGTCGCGTCCCCCGAGGTCGAAAACAATGAGGCCGTGGCCGAGTCGATCCGCGCTTGCGGCGGACGGGCGATGACGCTGAATCTTGACGTCAGTTCACAGGAATCGGTGAAGGAAGGCGTGGCAGCCGCGCAGAAGGAGATGGGCCGCATCGACGTGCTGGTGAACAATGCCGGCATCACCCGCGACGCCCTCGCCATGCGCATGAAGGCGGCCGACTGGAACCTGGTCCTCCAGATCAACCTCACCGGCGCTTTCTATGCCGCCCAGGCCGTCATTCCGGCCATGATGAAGGAACGCTGGGGCCGCATCATCAACATCGCCTCGGTGGTCGGCGAAATGGGCAACGCGGGTCAGGCCAACTATGTCGCCTCCAAGGCCGGGTTGATCGGACTCACCAAGTGCCTGGCCAAGGAACTGGCCAGCCGAAACATCACCGTCAACGCCATCGCCCCTGGCTTTATCGAAACCGACATGACGGCAGTGCTGCCGCAAGAGGTCAAGGACCAGATGATGGCGAACATCCCGCTCAAGCGCTTCGGCAAGCCCGCCGACGTCGCCAACGCGGTGAAGTTTCTGGCCAGCGAAGACGCCAACTACATCACCGGAACGGTGATCAAGGTCAACGGCGGCATGTATATGTAGGCGGGCGAGTTACTCGCTCACCGCACTATAGCGCCCAGGAAGAATCGAAAGGTAGTCCACCAGGCGGCGGCTCTTCTGCTCCGCCGCCGGAGCCGCCTTATCGAGGATGGTTGTGGCAAACGCCGCGAATTGCCGTCCCAGTTCACTGGCCGGATCCACGCTCCGCCCCGACTGCAGCGACCGGTGTATCCCCTGGTAGTCGTTCGACAGGCACGTCATCACCGGCACGCCCAGCAGGTTCTCCACCTGCTCCGGACTAATCACCGCACGTTTGTGAGTGCGGTTGAGCACTACCGAGACCCTGTCGCCCAGATCAATGCTGGTGAGGTACTTCAGCTTCTCACGAGCCAGGTGCAGTGTCGGAATCTCAGGCGTCACGATCATGAAGACCCGCTTGGATTCGTGCATGATCTCCACCGAGTAGCGCTCCAGGTTCCCGGACAGGTCGACACAAATCGCTGCGTGGTGGCGCCGGGCGAACTCAAGCAGATAGCGGATCTGGGTGCTGTCCACGCGAAACTCCGGATTCAGTCCGCCGGTGGGCAGGACCTCGATCGGCCCCTTCCTCGTTACCAACTGCGGCCACAGCGACTCATTGAGGTTATGGGCGTTCTGAGCCGCGTCCACGATCGTCCTCGCGGGATTCAGCTTCAACATGAAGCCTAGAATCCCAGACGTCAGATCCATGTCCATCAGCAGGGTCGCCGTGTCTTTATGCGAACCCAGCGCCCAGGCTGTGTTCAATGCCACGGTCGACGCGCCCACGCCTTGCTTCGCCGGCAGGAACGTATAGAGCTGATCGGTAATTGCGAGTTGAGGCGGGTTCTTGCCCACGGTTTCCTCAACCCGAGTCAATGACTGATAGACCAATTCGCGGACAAATGGCAACGGGATGAACTCGCGGATCCCAAACCGCATCAGTTCCATCAGCAGCGATGAGTCGGAACTCCTGCCGATCGCGACAACCTGAACACCGCGCGCCTGCTGCTCCAACAACTTGACCGTCTCAAGCAACTTCGTCAGCGATTCCGTGCTGGCAAACACAACTTGGGGTGCATGCGCCATCACAATTCGCATCAGTTCGATATCGGCCGGATACCTGTCTACTTCCTTGACCACAACGACCTGATTGGTCTCTTCCAGCGCAAGCGTCAAGGCGCGCGCCAATTCCATGTCCGGGCAGATCAGCATTCCCCTCAACATCGCAATCCTCCACACTCAGAGTAGAGTAAGTGATTGAGTCCGACAATCCGTAAATCGACTTAGAACTGTCGAGTTTCCCCGATAGAGCGTAAGGCGAAACGTAAGGTGTTCTAGGGCCGTTGCCTTAGCCCAAATGGGCTCAGACGCCCCGTCTGTTGCCATACAGATCCACATGCAAACGGGCGCAATACCGGTATCCCGTCTCCTTGCACAGTTCCACCAGCCAACCCGCACGTGCCTGGATCTCCTCCCGGCTTCGGCCTTCCGGCATCAGCAGAACGCGTTCGGCAGGCGCTCCGCAAAGCGCCACGATCGGCCTGATCTCGTCCAGATCCTCAATCCGGGTGACGACAAACTTCAGTTGATAGACATAGGCGTTCGTCAAATGACGCAGGACAGTCTCATTCAAGCGCAACCGTTCGTGGTTGGCAGCCCACCGGCCGCCGTCCTGTTCAAGTGGAGTCGAATTGCTCGTCTTCGGACTGATGCTCATCAGGTGGCAGGGCAGTTCAGCCGCAACCGTGCCTGCGGTCTCGACCGTGATGTGAAAGCCGAGATCATCCAATTGCCAGGCGAGATAGGGGAGTTCGGGCTGGATCATCGGCTCGCCGCCGGTGAGCACCACGTAGCGGTAAGCCGGGTGCTGTTTCACCCATTCGACGATCCGGTCGACGGACCAGTCGTCGCCTTCCGGCGCCCAGGAGGTGTACGGCGTGTCACACCACTGGCAACGAAGGTTGCAGCCGCTCGTCCGAATGAACAACGAAGGGACGCCGGCCAGAAGCCCCTCACCCTGGATGCTGGCAAAGACCTCGCTGATCTTCATGGGTTCGTCTGATACTTGAGAGGGTCGATGAGGCCCGCCTCGGCAAAACCGGCGAGCCGCAGCCGGCAGGAGTCGCACTGGCCGCAAGCCCGGCCTGCGGGATCGGGATCGTAACAGGAGTGGGTCAGGCCGAAGTCAACACCCAACGACACGCCGAGACGGATGATGTCGGCCTTCGAAAGAAGGATGAGGGGTGTGTGGATGTTCAAATCCATGCCGCCCTCCACGCCGGCCTTGGTGGCCAGGTTGGCCATGCGGCGGAAGGCGTCGATGTATTCAGGCCGGCAATCGGGATAGCCGGAGTAGTCCACCGCATTCACGCCCAGATAGATGTCCGATGCGCCCAATACTTCCGCCCAGGCCAAGGCGAAGGAAAGGAAGATCGTGTTGCGGGCGGGGACATAGGTGATTGGGATGCCGTGGGCCATCTCCTCGACATCGCGCCCCTTCGGCACGTCGATGTCGCCGGTCAGCGCCGAACCGCCAAAGAGCCGCAGGTCGATCTTCGAAACCTGGTGACTGGCCGCGCCAAGCGCCCGAGCGACGCGCTCAGCGGCATAAAGCTCTACCTTATGTCTCTGACCGTAATCAAATGATAAAGCGTAAGTTACAAATCCGTCCATACGTGCGCAGGCCAGACTCGTCGCTGAGTCCAGTCCACCGCTCAACAGGCAGACCGCCTTCTTCATCTGACTATCTCCTTCGGGATTCGGCTCGTTACCCACAGGCCGAGCAGAGGGAAGATGAGCAGCAACTCCAGGGCGAAGCCAAGCGAAGTCCGATCAGAGATCCAACCCGTCAGCGGAATGAAGACCATGCCCGCCGTCCCCCAGGCGAACCCCATCATCAGCGCCGAAACCGCTCCCGATTGCGATGGAACAAGTTCCTGAGCAACAACAACATTCACAGGAATTGTGAACAAAAGGACGAACCCTCCCAAGGCCAGCATGACATAGGACACCAGACCGGTCGTATGGAAGAAAGCTGCCATGAACGGCACCGAGAACAGAAACGAGGCCATGATGACGCGGCGTGGGCCGAAGCGGTCCGCCATGCGCCCGCCAATGAATCCGCCGATGGCGCCGGCAGTCAAATAACAAGTGAGGACTGCCGCGGCAACAGTCAGATTCAAATGGATTTGTGTGGTTAAGTACAGAGCCAGAAACTGCGCGAAGCACACCTGGATGGCGGAGCGGCAAAAGACAGCCAGGAACAGGTACGTGAGCGGCCTCCTTGCGGCCTTCAGCGCTGCGCTGTCGAAGGTCTGTCGGGCTGATGACGACTCTGGCGGCTGGAGGGTGAAAACAAGGAGAAGCGAGAAGGCGATGGCCGGCAACGTTGTCCACATCAGCCGGTCGAATCCAAGGCTGGAGATGAAGTGCGAATAGAACGAAGGAGATAGGGCCATGCCCAGGGTCCCGGCGCTGATGAAAACCGCCATCCACTGGCCCTTGGCTTGCTTGAAGCCGGCAGCCGCCCAGGAGGCGCCCTGGGGGTGAAAGGCGCTCACCGCCGCGCCGCCGGCAAACACCGCGGCGAGGGCCCATCCGTAGGATGGCGCCAGGCTCAGACTCGTCAGGAAAAGCGCGGCCAGGCCTGGGGCCAGCACGGTGAACATGCGGGTCCGGATGCGGTCGCTCAGGTAGCCGTAAAGGGGTTGGGTGACGGAACTCGAGAAGACGAGAAGCCCGCCGAGGAGTCCGGCTTGGGTGAAGCTGAGCTTCAACTTATTCACTAACAGTGGCTGGAAGATGCCGAGTGCTCCAGAATGGAGATCGACAAAGAAGTGGGCGAAGGAAAGAAGAAGAAGGGTCCGGACTGCGTCGCCGGTGCGCGGCAACCTGGCGGCTGAAAGGGCGAGACTGGCGGCGGAGTCGGAACTCATTGGATTCAGCAGGGTTGTCTCCATTATAGTCAGCCCGTCTGGGAATCCCCCGGTAGATGCGCCAATCGCTGCCAGCGACTAGACTGTGAACAATGAAGCCCCTCCGGACCTGCGCCGTCATGCTGGCGGTTGCCGTCCTTTTCCTGATCGCCAACCGGGGAGCTTTTAAGGGCTACTTCTCAGCCGACGACCTCAACAACCTGGCCTGGACTTCCCATGCCGCGCCGATGGATTGGGTGGAAGGGCTGCTTACCCCACGCTTCAGCGAAGCCAACTACCGCCCCACCGGCCATTTCGTCTACTGTGTCCTGGGCAAGACCTTCGGGCTGGACTTCCGGCCGTTCGTCTGGCTGATCCAAGTCCTTCATCTGGCGAACGTCGGGCTTCTCTGGTTCCTACTCCGCAAGTTCGGCGCGGAGCGGAAGGGCGCGATCACCGCGGCGCTGCTGTTTGCCTTCCACATGGCGTGCTTCGACGCTTACTGGAAGCCGATGTACGTTTTCGACCTGCTGGCCTGCTTCTGGGTCCTCATCACGCTGCTGCTCTATACGGGACGAACCTGGTGGACCGGACTGCTTACCTTCTGGCTCGCCTATAAGTCAAAGGAGATCGCGGTGGCGTTGCCCGCCTTCCTGGCGGCATATGAGTACTTCGTGGGCGGACGCAGGTGGTTGAGGGTGGTCCCGTATGCGGCGATTTCGGCCTGGTTCACCGTCCAGGCGCTGGCCCAGGTCGCGACCAAACGAACTAGCTACACCCTCCAATTCACTCCTGAAGCCTTTCTAAAGACGCTATCCTTCTATAGTTCCGAGATCCTGTTCGTACCCTATGCCGGACTGGCGTTTGTCTTCGTGTACTTTATAGTCAAGGACAAGTGGATTCGTTTGGGCGTGGCCGGGACGGCGCTGCTGATGGGGCCGTTGTGGTTCTTGCCCGAGAGGATGTTTAGCGTTTACTTGTACTTGCCGCTTGTGGGCGCAGCCATCGCGGTGGCGTTCGCCTCGCAGCGGTGGCGCGTATGGGTGATCGCCACTTTGTTTGCCGTCTGGATTCCCTACAACTATATGGTGATGAGGGAGAAGCGGAAAGCGGCGCTGGCGATCGCCGACGAAAACCGGCCGTATGTGCAGGCGATTGGACGTCTTCATGCGGCGCTCCCTGAGTTGCGGACGATCCTCTACGAGTCGCGGCCGGAGCACCTGCCGGTCTGGGGCGTCGAGGGGGCCTTTCAGTGGTTCTACCGGAGTCCTGATCTGAAGCTGGCCGATGCCGGGACCGATGCGGCGAGGGGCCTGTTCGGGGGAAAGGGCTTGGCCGTGGTGGGTTGGGTGGCTGCCGGGCAACGGATGCCGGTGACCCTGCGCGATCCGTCGAGGCCGGAGGCGTCCCGGATCCGGATCGGAGAAGCCGCCCCGGTCTGGCTCCTGGGCGACGGCTGGATGTGGGCGGGGGGCGCATTCCGCTGGACCCGGCCACGGGCGACGGCCGAACTACACCGTCCTGCCGGGGCCAGATTCTTTGAAGTGGCACTATACGTGAGCCCGCTCCAGTTGAAGGACCAGGGGAGTGTGACGGTTGAGCCGGTGGTGGACGGCGAGCCGCTGGGGGTGAAGCGATTCACCAGAGAAGGCTGGCACACCGAACGCTGGCCGGTTCGGGCAGGCGATGAGAAGATGGTGGCGATTGAATTGCGGTTCCCTGCCCCGTACCGGCCGGCGGGCCATGAGGGCGAGCCATTTGGGGCGACGGTGGGCGGATTCGGTTTTGCCGAATAGGCGCGTGCCAGGGTGCGATCCGTAGGATGATATTAAGAATGAGTCTGAGCCAGACATTGCGCGCCATGGGCGTGGTTGGCGCGGGAGGCGCGGGATTCCCGACTTCGGTCAAGGCCGAGTCGAAAGTGGAATACCTGCTGGCCAACGGCGCCGAGTGCGAGCCGCTGCTGCACAAAGACTACGAGATCATGAAGAACTTCCCCGCCCCGATCATCGAGGGGATGAAGGCGATGCGGGCGGCGACCGAGGCGCGGACAGCTTTGTTCGGGATCAAGGAAAAGAACAAGGGCGCCGTCGACGCCATCCAGCCTCTGGCCGAGGCCGCCGGAATCGGGATGACCTACCTGGGCGACTTCTACCCGTCGGGCGACGAATTTGAACTGGTCTACACGGCCACGGGGCGTTTGATCCCGGCTGGCGGCATCCCGCTGCACGTCGGCTGCGTGGTGAACAACGTCGAGACCTTCTATAACGTCCATGAAGCCGCCGAGGGACGGGCGGTGACGCGGAAGTTCGTTTCGATCAACGGCGCGGTGAAGCGGCCGTCGAGCTTCTGGGTTCCCGTCGGCACGCCCTTCAAGGACCTGATCGAGATGGCGGGCGGCATGACGGTGGACGATGCCGGGCTGTTCGTTTCGGGGCTGATGATGGGCACGCTGAGCTTCGATATGGATCAGCCGGTCACCAAGACAATGGGCGGGCTGATCGTGCTGCCGGCGGAACATACGCTGGTCGAACGGCGGACGCGGCCGAAGGAGGCGATGGCGCGGATTGGCAGGTCGGCGTGCGACCAGTGCAGTTACTGCACGGAGTTCTGCCCGCGGTACCTGTTGGGCTACGACGTACAGCCGCACAAGGTGATGCGGACGCTGGGCTTCACGCTGGCCGGGGCGGACAACTGGAATCAGTCGGCTCAGCTTTGCTGTGCCTGCGGGCTTTGCACGCTCTATGCGTGTCCCGAGGATCTGTTCCCGAAAGAGGCGTGCGACCAGGCCAAGGTGGACCTGCGTGCCGCCGGGATCAGGTTCGTCCAGGAGCGGCCCGTGAAGGTCCACCCGATGAAGGAGTACAGGAGGGTGCCGCTCGAGCAGTTGCGGCAGCGGCTCAACGTGGAGCGGTACGAAGCGCCGACGCCTTACACGGCAAAGGAACCGGAGCCGGAGCGGGTTCGAATTCTCACCCTCCAACATGCCGGCAAGCCGGCGACGGTGGTGGTGAAGACGGGCGACAAGGTGAAGCGCGGGCAGGCTGTGGCGCGGATGAACGAGGGCGAGTTGGGCGCTGACGTCCATGCGAGCATCGACGGCACGGTTGCCGCGGCGACGGCCGAATTTGTGGAGATCACGAGATGAGCCATTCCATCGGGTTGATAGAGGTGTCGAGCATCGCGGCGGGGTTTGAAGTGTGCGACACGATGCTGAAGGCGTCCAATGTCGAACTGGTTCTGGCGCGGACCATTTGCAGCGGCAAGTACATGGTGATGGTGAAGGGCGACGTGGCGGCGGTGGAGTCGGCCGTACAGGCGGGGCGGACGCAGAACGAATTCAGCGTCATCGACACGTTCGTGATTCCGAATGTCGATGAGTCGCTGTTTCCGGCCATCGCAGGGACGCTCAAGACCGGGACGATGGAGGCAATTGGGATTATCGAGTCGTTCTCGGTGGCGAGTTTGATCGAGGGCGCCGATCAGATGGTGAAGTCGGCCAATGTCAGGCTGATGGAAGTGCGGCTGGCGATGGCGCTGGGCGGCAAGGCGTTTGCGGTGGTGACGGGGAGCGTGTCGGCGGTGAAGAGCGCGGTGGAGGCGGGGGCGCAGGTGATAGGGCGGAAGGGGTTGCTCGTCAACAAAGTGGTGATTCCGAATCCGCGGCCGGAGCTGCTTAGCGAACTGATCTGAACGACCAAAGCCCGGGGGGATTTTGTGAAAGCCTGCCTTATCCCCGTGGCGCACTCTAGAACAAGCCGGGTTGTTCCGACTTCGACTTGCGCTCCGCTTTAGCGAATGTGGCTTCGCGGTACGGCGGGAACTCCAGTCCCTTTCCATCGAGGATCTCGGCGATCGTCCGGATTTGGATTCGCGGGAATCGACCTGGGAGTTCGGGCGGCTGATAGAAGCCTGCCGCGGCAGCCTCTTTCTTCATTGGAGCCGTCGGCTCTTCAAGCGTTAGGAAAGCGCCTATCGCCGCCTTCTCCCGTTCCATCGTGCCCTTCAGATCGCGGATATGGTGGACGCCAACGTGCCCGCTCTTGACCTGGACAATGAGCTTTTTTGCCTGACCGCTCTTGTCGTCGAAGAAGTAGACGTACCCGTCCACGCCCGTGTCCGCGCCCTTCTTCCGGTCCTTCGCCGGGCGCGCGTTCACAAGATCGACCGCCCACCACTCGAATTGAAATGGGTCGATATTCTTCAACGCCACGGCGCCGGCAAGATCGTTGGGAGCGCCGTGAACCACGTACGGTGCGAGATCGCCGCGGAAGTTATCGCGCAGGCGGCGTTGCACGAGGTTAATGGCAAGGTAGGTGATGTCTATGCCGATCCAACGCCGCTTCAACCGTTCCGCCACTGCGACGGCGGTTCCGCACCCGCAGAACGGGTCCATGACCACGTCACCTTCGTTTGAACTGGTCCGGATGATACGTTCCAACAACGATTCCGGTTTTTGGGTTGGGTATCCGAGGCGTTCCTGGGCTTGCGCTCCGATCGGAGCAATGTCGGTCCAGACGTCTTGAAGCGGTACGCCGGGCATTTCATCGAGGTAACGCTTGTATTGAGGAACCGCGCCCGGAGAGGTCTGAATCACCCGGCCTTGGCGCATCAGCAGGTCCATCTTCTCCCGGCTGTAACGCCAAAAGCGGGTGACTCCCATGACCTCGTACTGGGGATTGCCCTTCGCCGCCCCTCCTGGACCAGTCAGGTTGTCGAGGCGGTACCTCCGCCCCGTCTCTGGCTCGACATGGCGATAGAACCCAACGAGATACTCCTCATCGTAGGGCGTGTACAGCGGGTTCCAGGTCTGTAGCCCACTCATCTTCGAGTAGAAGAAGAGTACGTCGTGGATGCGTCCATGCTGACGTCTGCCCTGCTTGCCGTCGCTATGGGCGCTGCTCCTTTTCCAGACGATTTCGGTCTTGAAATTGTCTACCAGAAAGATGGCGTCCATGACCAACTTCAGGTAGTGGCTGGCGGTGGGGTCGCAGTGAAGGTAGATGCTCCCGGTGGACTTCAGCACCCGGTGCATCTCGACCAGGCGGGCGGCCATCATCACCAGATAGGCCATCACATCGTTGTGTCCAAGGAACGAGAGGAGGGCCTGGAGGAGATCGGCGAGTTTGCGGGGGCCGGACGTCACGAGGTCTTCATACACAGCCGCGCTTTCGTGGGTCCAGTGCCAGGTATCGTCGAATGCCCGGATCTGCGCCGCTGACTCCTCGCCGCCTTTCTCCTTGAACAGGACATTGTAATTTGCGTTCGAGTTGAAGGGTGGATCGAGATAGATCAGGTCCACGGATTCCGCCGGGATCTCCTCTCGAAGGATCCTGAGATTGTCGCCGAAGTAAAGCCGGTTCTTCCACGTGACCATAGAACAGTCATTCTACCGCTTCCAGTTGGGGATTCGAGCGGCGAGCGGGGAAGCCCGTTTCCTACGAAACGGGCCCCGCCACACTTGGGGGCGCGGCTTGCGGGGGCGGGGCTGCGCCCGCCCCACTTAGGCCATCATTGGCATCGACTGTGGACGCTTGCCGGTGAGCGAGTAGATCGCCGCGGCGAGGGCGGGCGCGGTGAGCGTGATGCCGGCTTCGCCTGCGCCGGCGGGGGTGATCTCGCGGCGGTCGATGATGTGGACATCCATGGTTGGGATGTCGCTGAAGCGGGGCACGCGGTACTTCGCCAGACGGGTGGTCAATTGGCGCGTGGAGTCGAATTCGAGGCGTTCCCAGAGCGCTCCGCCGATGCCCATGATGAGCGCGCCCTGGACCTGGTTCTGTAAGTTTGACGGGTTCAATGCCGCGCCGAAATCGGCAATGCAGGTCATACGCAGGATGCGGAACGGCTCCTGGGCGCATTCGACGAACAGGGCCATCCGGCCATCCTTTTCGAGGTTGCAGGCGAGGCCGACACCGGGTTTGCGGCCCTTGTAGCCGAAGCGTTGGGCGGCGAAGTCGAGCGCAGTGCGGAGGCGCTCATCGGCGATGTGGGCGAGACGGTATTCGAGCGGGTCTCGATTGAGCGCGGCGGCCCATTCGTCGATGGTGGATTCGCGGGCGAAGTTGTTGCCGGTGGCGGCGAGGGCGCGGTAGGAGCCTTGGCGCAAGGGTGAACGGACGGACCAGAACTCGCTGGATTGGTTCGCAAAATCGTAGGGCGGACGCAGGCCGGGCGCGCCGGCGTTGTAGTTGCGGTGACGCCAGGAGACGATTCGGCCCGAACCATCGACGCCTGTTTCTGTTTCGATCAGGGCGGCGGGCCGGGCCAGGGGGTAGATGAACTCCTCTTCGCGCGACCATTCGACGCGCACGCACTTTCCGCTGGCTTTGGCGAGACGGGCGGCTTCGACTTCGACATCCGAGCGCTGCTTGCCGCCAAACGCGCCGCCGGGCATATCGACAATGATGCGGACGTCGGTCTCCTTCATGCCCATTGCCCTGGCGACCTCGGCGCGGACGACAAACGGCGCCTGCTTGCCGCAGCGGATGGTAAGGCGGCCGTCATCGGTGAACCAGGCGATGGCGGAGCGGGGTTCGAGAGCGGCGTGGGCAATGGGCGCGAGCGTAAAACCAAGCGACTTGGTTTGCGCGGCGGCTTTAAGCGCACCGGCGTGGTCGCCGCGGCGGATGAGCGGAGGATAGCGGGTCTGGTTGTTTTCGACGGGCGGCTTGGCCTCTGCCTTGAATGCGGCAATCATCCGGTCAAACGGCGGGAGCGGTTCGTGCGACCACTCGGCTTTCGCCTTGGAAGCCAGAGCGCGGGCCTGTTGGAGGGTGGGCGCGCAGACGCCAGCCAAATCTCCGTCGCGGATGACACCTTCGCCTGAGGCCGAGACGAGCTTCGTCCGGTATTCGGGAGGGCGCAGGACGACACCATGCCACATGCCGCCGACGGCCACGTCGCTGTTGTACTTGAATGCGCCGGTGACGATGTCGAGGCCGTTGAGATTGTTGTGGGAACGGCCGAGGCCGGTCCAGTCCTGGGGCGAGCGAAGCGGTTGGCCATGGAGTTCGGCGGCGGCTTTGCGCATGGCGGGGACGGTCTCGGGCGTGGTGAGAGAGGCCCAGGTGCCGCCATCGTCGGGCGTCAAATCCGTGTCGCCCATGACCAATCGAACCGACGCTATGGGTACGCCTAGTTCCTCGGCGACGCATTGGGAAAGCAGGGTGCGCAGGCCCTGGCCCATGTCGATCTTGCCGGTGAAGGCTTCAATTGAACCGTCGACAGCGCGGCGGACGCGAAGGCGAGTTTCAGCGCCCTGGAGCGAGACGGGGATAGTGAGCGACGCGCCCGAGGCCAGGAGCTTCAGAAATTCACGCCGCTTGTATTCGAGGAGCAGGTCGAGGTCAACCACGGCGGATCACCTCCGCTGCGGCGCGTACGGCCTGGACGATGCGCGGCTGGGATCCGCAACGGCAGAGATGGCCTTCCAGAGCGCGTTTGATGGCGGTCTCGCTTGGTGTGGGACCAGTTGCGAGAAGGCCCGCCGCGCCCATGATCATGCCGGGCGTGCAGTAGCCGCACTGGTAGGCCTCATGGTCGAGGAAGGCCTGTTGCAGCGGGTGGAGCGCGCCGGTGCGGGCGAAGCCTTCGATGGTCGTGACATGCTTGCCGGCGGCGTTGGCGGCGGGGGTGAGGCAGGATCGAATGGGCCGTCCGTCGAGCAGGACGGTGCAACTGCCGCAGACGCCTTCACGGCAGCCGGGCTTGGTTCCGGTGAGGCCGAGGCGGTCGCGCAGGATGTCGATGAGGCGCGCTCCGGCGGGCGCGTCGATGGTCCTACGCGCTGCGTTGATTGTGAAGGTGATTCGGGGCATGGCTGGTGGTCGTTCCTGGTGGAGAATCTGGATCTATGTCAATCGCGCCGGGAAACCCGCTCTCTGCGTTCGCGGCCTCAATGACATTATTTAATCCACTCGCGGGCGTCGAGGTTCGATTGGTCGCCGATGGCGGTGAGTTGGCGTTGCAGGCCGGATTTCAATTGAGCCGCTATTTCGGGCTGCTTGTCCGCCAGATTCGTTAGCTCCCACGGGTCCTTGGCGATGTTGAACAGTTGGGTGGTCCTCACGCCATGGACGTTATACAGGATCAGCTTCCATTCCTTCGTCCGGATTGCTCGTTGAAGATTGCGGTAGCCGGCGACAACAGAGGAGCGCACCGTGGCGTGTTCGTTCTTCAGGGCCAGATTGAGGGATTTGGCCTCGATTCCGGCGGGCGGAGCGATGCCGGCGAAGCGGCAGATGGTGGGACAGAGGTCCATGATGTGGCAGAGGGAGTCGCACCTGCGGCCGCCATCGACAAAGGGGCTTGAGATGACCATGGGCACACGCCAGCTATGGTCGTAGAGATTCTGTTTGCCCATGAGGCCGTGCTGGCCGAGGGCGAGGCCATTGTCGCCGGCGAAGACGATGCACGTGTTCTTCGCCTGTGGAGACCGGTCAATTGCATCGATGATGCGGCCGATCTGATTGTCGACCTCGGAGATCATCCCGTAATAGGCGGCGATGTGTCTTCGCACTTCCGCTTCGGTGCGCGGCTGAGCCGCCAAGAGTTCGTCGCGAACCTTCATTTCGCCGTTGTCGAACGGGTGAGTGGGCATGAAGTTGGGCGGAAGGTGGACACCACGGGGGTCGTACATGTTGGCGAAACGGCCTTGCGCCATGCGCGGATCGTGGGGGGATGTGAAGGCGACATAGAGAAGGTAGGGCTTGCTGCCGGACTGGCGGCCGAGGAAGTCGATTGCCGCGTTGGCGAAGAGTTCGCTGGAGAAGCCCTTGGCGATTTCAATGCGCTGCTTGGCGTAACGGCCGGTGGGGTCGAACTCCTGGACCGGGACTTTGTCGTGGTCGCTCATGCCGCCGAAGAAGATGGGCCCGCCGCTGGAAAACGAGCGGTGGTAGAGCGGCGCGCCGTTGTGCCATTTGCCGATGCCGTGTGTTTCGTAGCCGGCTTTGCGAAGGAGTTCGGGGAAGGTTTTTATGGCTGGATCGGGGCCTTCCTTTGGGCTCAAAACGTATTGATTGGCGCGAAAGACGCTGCGTCCGGTCATCAACTGAGCGCGCGTGGCGATGCAGATGGCTCCGTGGGGACCGCCCTGGGTGCAGGCGTGGGTGAAGGTGACGCCGCGGCGGGCGAGGCGGTCGAGGTTGGGCGTCTTGACATCGGGATGGCCGAGCGCGGAGAGGGTGCCGAAGCGCTGGTCGTCGGTGAACAGGACGACAATGTTGGCGCGCCGCGGCATTTGCAGCATCGCGGTTCCGCCAAGCGAGGCAAGGAAGCTTCGACGGTCTGGGAGCATGGCCACAGCATACACGAGGATCCGGCTGATATGCTGTTGACCTATGAGCGCGCCCGCCCAATCTCACCCGATGCCGAAGCGCATCCTCTCGATCGACGCTTTTCGCGGATTCGTGATGACTCTGATGCTGGCCGAGGTGATGCGCCTGCCGGGGCTGGCGAGGGCGTTTCCGGAGTCGTGGTTGGCGGGCGTGCTGGCGTTTAACCAGTCGCATGTGGCCTGGGCGTGGGGATCGTTGCACGACATGATCCAACCGGGTTTTTCGTTCCTGGTGGGCGCGGCGCTGCCGTTTTCAATCGCGGCCCGGCAGGCCAAGGGCCAGGGTTTTGGACTGATGTGCGGCCATGCGCTGTGGCGCGCATTCCTGCTGTGCGCATTGGGCATCTACCTGCGCTCGAATGGACGTCCGATTACGAATTACACGTTCGAGGACACGTTGACGCAGATCGGCCTGGGTTATTTCCTGCTGTTCCTGCTGGGATTCGTTTCGGTGCGCAAACAGGTGGCGGCGCTGGTCGTGGTGCTGGCGGGGTACTGGGCGGCATTCGCGCTGTTCCCCGCCCCGGCGGCGGGCTTCGACTATGCGCGCGTTGGCGTGCCGCTGGACTGGCAGCATCACTATTCCGGACTGATGAGCCATTTCAACAAGAACTCGAATCTGGCCTGGTCGTTCGACACGTGGTTCATGAACCTGTTCCCGAGAGTGAAACCGTTCGAGTTCAACGGCGGCGGATACTCCACGCTAAGCTTCATCCCGACGCTGGGAACGATGATCCTGGGCCTGCTGACGGGCGAATGGCTGAAGTCAGGGAAGACACAGTTGGAGAAGGTGCGTGGCATGGCATTGGCCGGCGTGGCGCTGATCGCCGTGGGTTGGTTCCTGCACGTCGTGGGCATCTGCCCGGTAGTGAAGCGGATCTGGACGCCGGCGTTCACGCTGTGGAGTGGCGGTATCGTGGTGCTGATGCTGGCGGGGTTCTACGCGCTGATGGAGCTGAAGGGGTGGGTGAAGTGGGCGTTCCCGCTGATGGTGGTGGGCACGAATTCGATTGCCGCCTACATCATGGCGCACACGATGGAGGGTTACTTCATCTCGGCCTTCAAGACGCATCTGGGCACGGGCTTTTTCGGCGCGCTGGGCGAAGGGTTGCAACCGGTGCTGATGGGCGCGGCCGTGCTGGCGATCTTCTGGGTGATTCTCCACTGGATGTTCGGTAAGCGGATCTTCATCCGCATCTGAGTCGACTGGGAGCCAACCGGGAGCAGAGCGCCTACTGCCCCTTCGCCCGCTTGAATACCAGGGTGTCAGACACCGCTTTGGGATCCATGCCGAACTTCAGGAGAAACGCGCTTATCTCCGCGCTGCCCGCGGTGATGACCGGCTTGTCGCCTAACATCGAGTGGTTCAGCGTGTTCTGCAAAATGACCTGGCTGCGCAGCCACTCCGAATCCAGCCAGTGGAATTTCACCCCGTCCGCGGTCTGTTCCACAAGCATGAAGAAGTGCGCCGGAACCGTCATGTCCGGCTTCTTTGTCGTCACCAGGTCAAAAACCAGGCGGTCACCCACCTTGACCAGTTGCCCCCTGAGACGCAGCGGTTCTTCATCTGCTTCCCCGGGGATCCACACGATGTCATAGGCCTTGTCACGGGCAGAGCCCAAACGAATCAGGGCCACGCCCTTGAAGTCCTTGTCCGCGCACGACCACTCGCCCGTCAGCCCCACGTCGAACACCACCGTTTCCGCTGTCGCCAGAGGATGGACCGACAACAGGTCGGTGCAGCCCGGCAACAGCAGCATCAGAACCACCGCGAATACGAACATGAGAACCCGCATCTTACTTCACCTCTCTCGCAACGTTACCTTCTTGGCGTTCGCTTCGGATCAAGTATGCGCCCAGCCTGCTCGCCTCTGTCAAAGAAAAACAGGTTGTTCCGGGACATGCGATCAGCGTTCCGCGAGGAACTTGCCGTCCTTCACGCGAGCGATGCTACGGCACTACCGTGACGCTCACCCAGCGCCGGTCACTGGCCCGGCCGACGAAGAACAACGGGATAGCGGCAACCGCTAAGATGAGACCGGTCACCACAAGCCCACCACCTTCGAACGGGAGTCCACCCTTGGCGCCGCCCGCACCGGCGATCGCCGCTCCGGCCCCAAGCGGGATGGTGGCGCCCAGAACCTGTCCTGTGACCCGGTTCTTCCTCAGTTCCAGAGTTTTCACCGAGCCTCGCGGAACCGTTAATTCGCCCTTCGGGTGCGCCTGCGGGTTGCCGCTTTTGGTCAACTGCAGCACCAGGCTGACCTCGGTGAACCTGGCCCCTTTTCCCTCAACGAATGTTGAGTCCGGAAGAACAAGCCGGACCGTCCACCCGCTCTTCACTTCTTGCGAGAGTTCGCTCCAGCTCTTTCTTGAGACCTCCGCGGCGTGGACGTTCGGCACGGCCAGGAACAAGGCCAGCGCTGCTGCGATCCGCGCCCGAAGCGGCATGGAAATCCTCCTACTCAGGCCCCCTTACTGTGGGCCTCTTCATTTGGCGTGTCAATCCACTTCCCCATGTTGGATCTGAGTTGTGAAGTGTGCCTGGGAGCGTCCCTCTCACACGCTCCGTTGAAAGTCGCGGCGGGAAAGGCGCTCGGTCGAGAGTTCGGACAGGAACCCGCTCTCTTCGTTCGCGGCCTCATGCTTTGGGGTGCTGCGGCGCGGCTTTCATCGCGATCGGCGGCCCGCAGGGCCATGGGGACTCCCCGGAAAGCAGTCTAGCCAACTGCCGGTGTGCCTACCAGGACTGGGATTCACCCATCGCTGCTGTACGAGTCGATGACCATCTTCCAGTCGCCATCCGCATCGCGGCGGTACACGCCGACATATTTACCCTTTTCCTCACGCGCCGCCTCACCCGCCGGCTGCAGCACTATCGTGTTGTTGCCGAAGGCATACGCCAGGTCGCCCGATACTTCGATCTGGGTCGTATCGAGCGTGATGGCTTGCACAGGCCCGGCGAGAGCCGCCTGGTAGAAAGCTAGAATCTCAGACTTCCCGGCGATGACCGGTTGCCCCGGCATAAGAATCCGGGCATCGTCGGCATACATTGACGCAACACGTTCGGCGCTCTTCGCCGCCACGTTCTCCATGAATTCGCGATCCATCGCTCGGATTAAGCGAACCGCATCTTCCGCAGCACCTTCTGTCGTTGCCATACTCCTGCCTCTTTCGCCTTCCTCCGGGAAAGCCAAGGCAAGTATAGCTCCGGTCGAGGGAAGTGCGCGCGGGGGAGTTTCCCCATTGACACAGTGAGTGGCGGGGCGTAGGCTCGTGCCAGGCCGGGCGCCAGGTTGGGAGTCCCGGTTGTAGGCTCCTGCGGAAATCCTTACCTGAAGGCGCGCGGCTGCGATGCCGGTTTGCCCTGCACCGCACCTCGGGCACCCAAGTGGAAGTTCCTTCCGCGTGGCAAGGGTCTGGTCCTATTCCTGTTTCTGACGCCGCCCGCCATTCCGAGCGGATGCGGCGTGGAGGTACCCGATGGAAGGAACACGCCTTTTTTTATTGATCAGTGTGTGGATTTCCGCTCATGCCTGTCTGGCGGCGGGGGAAGTAAAAGGGTCCTGGGAGGAGCTCATGCAAAAACTCGTCCCGGGCAAGATCGTGACGGTGACGCGGATGAGCTCCGCTAATGTGCAGGGAAAACTCACCCAGATCACAGCGGATTCGATTACTGTGCAGGGGGTGGCGGCGGCGCAGACATTGGAGCGAGGGGACGTGTTCCGGGTGCGCTATGCGAACGTCCGGGTGAACCGGGCACTGAAGGGCATGTTGATCGGAGCCGGGGTCAGTGCCGTTGCGTGTGTGATCAGTGAGCTTCGCTACCCGGTGGAGAAGCAATCAAAAATCGAGGCGGCAGTGATATGCCCAATTTTCATTGGGATCCCCGGCGGCTTGATCGCGGGTGCAGCGGCGCCGCTTGGGCCGCCGTTGTATGAAGCAGAGAAGGTGGTGCGGCCGCCGGGACATCCATGATAAGTAGTTGTCGATGGAAAACACACTAACCCCTGTGTTCGCTGCGTAGGAGCCCTTCCTGTCCGGCTCCTCTCCGCGTCGTTGGCGAGGGCGACCGGCTCTACCAGCTTCCACCTTTCCCGCGTAGCGGCCTGCCGAATCCGCATTCGGGGTCGTCCGGAAACATTAAGAAAAAGCGATCAAGAAAGGACTGGACGACCCGGCTTTGGATCAGTATACTTTACCTGTCACTACCATTCCAGACGATAGGGTCTGGTTGACTAGTTCGTACAGGGGTTTCGGGCCTGATGCCCGGAAGATCAGTTAGTCGCATGCAGAACGAAGTTGGGATGAAGGAGACCTATGTCAAAGCGCATTTTCCTTGTGCTGGCAGCGGTTGTGCTGCTGGCAGCCTTGTCGCCGGCTCAGAATGTTTCGAGCAGCATCACCGGCGTACTCGTCGATTCCAGCGGCGCCGCTATCCCCGGCGCAGAACTCACCGTAGTGAACCAGGCCACAGGCGCGTCGTTGAACGCGAAAACGGGAGCCGATGGCGGATTCACGTTCCCGAACCTGCTGGCGGGACGGTATAGTTTCACCGCGAAGACCGCCGGTTTCAAGACCCTTGAGACCAAGGACATCAACATCACATCGGGCGAGATCCGCTCGCTGGGCAACGTCGCCATGCAGGTGGGCGAAGTTCGCGAGAGCATCAGCGTGGAAGCGGCGGCCGTGGCGGTGCAGACCTCCAGTTCCGAGAAATCGGGTGTTGTCACCGGCTCGCAACTCAACGACATCGCGGTCCGGGGCCGCGATTTCTTCACTTACCTTGCAACGATTCCAGGCGTCGTCGACAACTTCTCGCAGCGCCGTGAGACGGCGTCGCCCGACGCCATCCGCGGCACCTTTATCAACGGCGGGCGTGAGAACCAGAAGAACTTCAACGTGGATGGCGTCACGGCCATGGACACGGGTTCAAACTCGACGATTCACTTCCAGCCCAACATGGACGCGGTCTCGGAAGTGAAGGTGATGACCTCGAACTACCAGGCCGAGTTCGGCCGCAACGGGTCGGGCGTCATCACGGTGATCACCAAGGGCGGATCGCGCGACTTCCATGGCTCGGCGTACTATTTCTACCGGCACGAGTCGATGAACGCCAACTCGTTCTTCAACAACCGCACCGCGACGAAGAAGGCCCCGTACCGCTACCGCATCAACGGCTATTCGATCGGCGGGCCGGCCTTCATCCCGAAGGTGTTCAATACGACGCGAGACAAGCTGTTCTTCTTCTGGTCGCAGGAGTATGTCGGCATGAGGAGGGACTACGGGACGCGCTTCGTCAACATGCCGACGGCGATCGAGCGCAACGGCGACTTTTCGAACTCGCGCGACACCAACGGCGCGCTGATCACAGTAAAGGATCCGCTGAATGGCGCGGCTTTCCCCGGCAACGCGGTCCCGTCCACCCGCTTTTCCGCGTTGGGCCGGAGCATGCTGAGTTTCTTCCCGCTACCCAACTACACCGACCCCGACCCGAAACTTGTGTACTCGCGCAACTACCGTTCGCAGTACTCGGGCGCCTACCCGAAACGGCAGGACATGATCCGCATCGATGGCAACTTCTGGTCGTCGTTCCAGTTCTACTACCGCTTCCTGCGCGACAAGGACGAACAGGATACGCCCTATGGCATGTGGGTGAACGGCAGCCTCAACTACGACCTCACCCCGACGCGGTTTGGACAGCCGGGCAAGGGCCATGTGGTCCGGTTGAACAAGATCTTCACGCCGACGCTGATCAACGAGTTTACCTTCGGCAAGAGTTACAACCACCTCTATTTCAAGCCTGTCGACGAGGCTGCCATGGCTCGCGCCAAGGTCGGCAATCCGGCCCAGTGGTACAAGGACGACTACATCGCCGAATCCTACGCCCCGAACATCACCTTCGGTGGACAGCCAGCTAACCCCGTGAGTTTCGGCTGGGGCAACATCCCTTACCAGAACTACAACGACGTCTATTCGTGGGTGGACAACCTGTCGATGATCCGCGGATCGCACACGCTCAAGGCTGGCATCTATCTTGAGCGCACGGGCAAGTTCCAGGTGGGCGGCGGCAACTACCGCGGCAACTTCAACTTCTCCCGCGACACGAACAACCCCTACGATTCAAACCACTCTTTCGCCAACGCACTGCTCGGCAACTTCCAGTCGTATTCGGAAGCGACCAAGCGCGTCGATGGCGATTGGTGGTTCTGGAACGTCGAGTGGTACTTGCAGGACAACTGGCGCGTCAACAAGCGGTTGTCGATCGACTACGGGGTGCGCGTTTACCACCTGCCGCCGATGATCGACAAAAACCTGACGTTGACAGCATTCGATCCGGGGCTGTACAACCGGTCGAAGGTCGCCGCGCTCTACGTCCCAGGGAAGAACGAATTGGGCAAACGCGTTGCGATGAACCCGTTGACCGGCGCGTTCGCTCCGGCGCCGCTGATTGGCCTTTTCGTCCCGGGATCCGGCGAGACCGCGCCCGGCATGAAGGTCGGCGGGGTGGGTGGCGTACCCGGCGGGTTGTACGACGCGCCAAAGACCGCCTGGGGCCCGCGTGCCGGCTTCGCCTATGACATCTTCGGCAACGGCAGAACCGCGCTGCGCGGCGGTTTTGGCATGTTCAAGGACCGTCTCCAGGGCAACCCGACTTTTCACCTGAACGGGCAGCCCCCGGTGGCGTTTTCGCCGACGCTCTATTACGGCGCGCTTGACACCTATGCTTCCACGCCCGGCGCGATCGGACCTTCGGGCAGCAACATGCTGTATGGCTATAACGACCAGGCCACGACGATGAACTTCTCGCTCGGCCTGCAACAGCAGATCTGGGGCACGGTACTGGACGCTTCCTATGTGGGGGCGCAGTCTCGCCACCAGATGGCGAGCGTGAACATCAATCCGATCCCGATGTACGCCCGCTTCAACCCGGCTAACTTCGACCCCACCAACCCAGGCAAGCCGCTGCCCGATGTCTTCCTGCGCCCCTACTTCGGGCACAATGACATCAACTACCGCAACAACGGCGTGAACTCGAACTACAACTCGTTCCAGTTCTCGGCCAACCGCCGGTTCACGCGCGGGTTGCAGTTCGGCGCCGCCTACACCTGGTCCCGCACGATGGGCGTGGCCGACGGCGACACTTCCGGCCTGAGCCCCTACTTCAACTGGTCCACACGCAACTACGGGCCAGCGGGCTTCGACCGCCGCCAGATCCTCGTGGCCAACTACATTTACGAGATCCCCAACCTCGGCAAGCGCTTCAACATGAAGCCGCTGGGCTGGGTCACCGATAACTGGCAGATCAGCGGCATCACGTCGTTCATCTCCGGCGGGCCTTTCACCCCTGGCTTCTCGACCACCGACGGCCAGGACATCACCGGGTCGTCCGAAGGCGCGCGCGTCAACATCATCGGCGATACCTACCTGCCGAAGGACCAGCGGACATTCGCGATGAATTTCAACACCGCCGCGTTTGGCCGTCCGGCTCTGCGCGATTTCGGCAACGCGGGCGTCAACTCGATGTACGGCCCGGGCGTGAATAACTTCGACATCTCGGTGTCGAAGCGCTTCCCGCTGTTCTCCGAAAACCGCTACCTGCAGTTCCGCGGAGAGTTCTTCAACATCTGGAACCACACGCAGTTCTCCGGCATGGACACCAGTGCGCGGTTCGACACCGCCGGCAATCAGGTGAACCTCAACTTCGGCGCTTTCACCGGCGCCCGTGACCCGCGCCTCATCCAGCTCAGCCTCAGACTGAACTTCTAACCAGGCGCGTGACCCGAAGCGCCGCCGGGGATTCAACCCTCCGGCGGCGCTTGCTTTTGATCCCGACCCCGCATTACGCTCCAGCCAGGATGCCCGCACGAAAGCCCTCACCCGCACTGGCCGAGGAGTTCCTATGCGGTTGGAAGGAATGTTCCGCGCCGCTGATCATCTCCACCGCCTGTGAAAAGCTGACGGCGGAGAAGAAGTCTCAGTTCAAGGCTTCACGGCGCAAGGAGTAGAACAGCGGGACGGCGGCCAGTTGGCCGCAGACGCAGAGGGCGGTCAGGGCGGGAATCGACCAATCGTACATCAGGCCCATGGCCGCGCTGCCGGCGAACCATGCCAGGCCGTACACGGTGCTGAACAGGCCATAGGCGGCGCCTCGTTTTTCGCCCGGCGCCAGCGTGGCGACGGCGGCTCTGAGAATCGATTCCTGAGCGCCCATGCCGAGGCCCCAAAGGGCGACGCCGGCGATCGCACCGGCCATGGTTCCGCCGAAGACCAGTGGGGCGAAGAATGCGGCCAGGGCCGTGGGCAAGGCCAGAACGCCAAGTCCGTGGCGGTCGAACATGCGTCCGAAGACGAGGGCGGAAAGGGCGTCCACGCCCATCGCCGTGGCGTAGAGCAGCGGGACGGTTGTCCGGTCCATCAGCGAAGTTTTCTCGAAATGGTAGGCGATGAGCGGGAAATCCGCGGTCGCCGCTGCCACCAGGGCGACACCGGCAAGGTAGATCCACATAGCCCGCTTCTGGCCCTTGGCGGCCGGGAGTGGTTTGGCGGCCGTCAGCCCGCCACCACGGGCGTCGAGCACTCGCGCCAAAGCGAGGGTGGCAAGAGCCAGCAGGGCCGGGATGAGCAGCCAGGCGAAACTCTCGCGAAAATCACCCCTGCCGTGAAGGACGAATGCCACGATGAGCGGTCCGGTGACCGCGCCGATCTGGTCCATCGCTTCGTGCAGTCCGAATCCCCAACCGTGGCCGACATGCGACGTCGCGCGGGAGAGGAGAGCGTCGCGGGCGGGAGCGCGCAGCGATTTGCCGAAGCGTTCCGCAATCATGAGCGCGGCGGCGGAAGGCCAGTGGCCCGCCAGAGCCAGTGCCGGCACGGCCAGAAGGTTGATGGCATATCCGAGAAACGTGATCGTCCAATAGCGGCCGGTGCGGTCGGCGATGATGCCCGAGAACAGGCGGAAACCATAACCGACGAGTTCTCCGAATCCCGCCACGAAACCCACGGCGGCGGCGGGCGCGGAGAGCGAGGCCAGGAAGGGCCCGGTGATGGAGCGCGCGCCTTCGTAGGTGATGTCGGACAGCAGGCTGACAACGCCCATCAGCACGATGAATGAAATCGCGCGGCGCCGCACGAGCTATTCCTCCGTGAGCAACGGCGCGCGAGCGACTCGCTCGCCCTTGATGAAAACGGCGATGATGCGCTCGGTCGCCGAAATGTCTTCGAGGGGGTTGCCGTCCACCAGAAGGAGGGTCGCTTCCAGGCCGGCGGCGATCCGGCCCAGGGGCTTATTCAGAGCAGTGGCGGCCTGCGAGGTGAACAGGCGGAGGACAACCGCGGGCGGGACGCCGGCCTTGACCATCAGTTGCATTTGCCGGTGGAGCGACGGCCCGTGAGGCAGTCCGGCCCATCCGGAGAGGGAATAGGGGACGAGTTTGCCTTCCACTACTTGCGGTTTGACGCCGCCGTAATGGCCCGGTTTCCCTCCGGCGATCTGTTGGGAAAGCGACCGGGCAAGCAGCGTTGGCGGCCTGCCTGCCGACAAATCGTTGGCCCACTCCTGGGCGACAAGCGGGGAAACGGCGGGGACGGCGGCGGAGACGCCGAGAATCTGAGCGCCGAGCAGCGCTCCGGATTCGAGCCGGCTCATCACGGCCACGGCCGATGTCATCGCCTGCGGGCCCACGGCCACGACGCCCGTCACGCCGCAGTAGAGATGCGTCTCAAGCGCGCGCTCGATGGCCTTGCCGCCTCCGGCGGGAAGTTCAACCGCGCTGTCGATCAGGCCAGGAAGCAGCGTCCGGCCGGCGGCTTCGACCGGCTCGGCGCGGAGCGATTCCGACGGCGGACCGTGGCCTTCGTAGATCTCCATGATGACCCCGTTGCGGATCAGGACCGAGCCGCTCGGGATCACCCGGCCATCGCCGGTGAACACGCGGGCGTCGCGGATCAGCCAGGTGACGCCGCGATTCTGCTGCCGCACGAGGATGCGCGTCTTCTCCAGATTGGTCCGGGATACGGCCTGCCAAGTCCCGAGCAGGAGAAACGGCGCCAGCGCGGCCGCGACCCAGAGTTTCGCCGAGGGTTTGAGTTTGTCTTCCTTCTCCCACCGGAAGAGCTTCACGGAGATGAACAGGCAAACAGCCGCGGTGGCGGCGAGCGCCGCCATGCCCGAGAGGTTCGCCCAGGCTGATTCGCCGTGCATCAGCATCCCTTGCAGGCCCAGGTAGAGGTGCGTCGCAGGCAGGAATTGAGCGACGACCTGGAGCCAGTCCGGCATGGTTGACAACGGGATGGTCGCGCCACTGAGCAGCAGCATCGGGAAGTAAAGCAACTGCACCAGCACCTGGCTCTCGCCCATCGTGTTGACCACCGAGGCGATGATCAAACCCATCGACCGGAAGGCGACGATGCCGAGCGACAACAGGAGGAAGAGCGAAATCGGATTGCCGGGCAGCGGCATGTGATAGCGCAGGTGCGCCAGGAAGAAGAACACCGCCACGGCCGGCATGTAGATGACCCAGCCGGTGAGGATCGAAGAGACCAGGATCGGCGCCGGCGTGATGGGCGCAACCTTGAAGCGCCTCAGGATGCCTGCTTCACGTTCCATGACGGCACGGATGCCGCCGCCGAAAAAGCCGTTGCCGAGCACGCCAAGCACCAGCACCATCGAGATCACCTGCACTGCATTGCCTGAGGACTTCGCGGCGTGGAATCCCTCGCCGAAGGCGAAGAAAAAGATCACTGGAAACAGGTAGCTGAAGAAGAGCACGACGCGGTCGCGCATCGTCAAGCGCAGGGTGGCGCGGATATAGGCGTAATAAGATTTGAGGTTAATCACGCAACGATTTCCCCGTCAGTTCGATGAAGACGTCCTCGAGTGTGGGCCGGCGGATGTGCAGATCGTCGAGCACCACGCCGGCGCCGTCGATCCACTTGACCAGATCGAGCACCGCCTTGGCCGGTTTCGGGTGCGGCACGGAGAGGCGCTTACGGTCGCCGCTGAAATGGATCGCGAACTCCGCGGGCCAGCCGGCGGGCGCGCCCTCGGGAACGGGCGATTCGCAGGAGATCTCCACACGGGAGTGACCCAGAATGCTCTGTTGAAGCTGTTTCGGCGAGTCCATGGCGACGATCCGCCCCTCGTCGACAATGGCCACACGGTCGCAGAGCCGTTCGGCCTCCTCGATGTAGTGGGTGGTGAGGAGGATGGTGGTGCGGGCCGCCTTTAGCTCGAGAATCAAGTTGTGGATCTCGAGACGGACCTGGGGGTCCAAGCCTGTGGTCGGTTCGTCAAGGAAGACGATGGACGGTTCGTTGACAAGCGCCAAGGCCAGCGCCAACCGCTGTTTCTGTCCGCCCGACAGGGTCGAGTACATGGCTGAACGCTTCTCCCACAGTTGGAAGCGTCTCAGAAGATGTTCAAGCGAGGCCTGGCGGGAATAGAACGAGGCGAAGAGTTCGAGCGCCTCATGGACGGTCATCTTGTCGGGCAGGTTGGTGGCCTGGAGCGACACGCCGACACGGTCCTTCACAGCGGGCGCATCGTTAGCCGGATCGAGGCCGAGCACCCGGACATCGCCCGAGGTCCGCGGGCGCAGGCCTTCGAGGATCTCGACCGTCGTCGTCTTGCCTGCGCCGTTGGGGCCAAGCAGGCCGAAGACCTCGCCCTCGGCGACTTCGAAATCGATGCCGCGCACAGCCTCGAAATCGCCATAGCTCTTGCGCAGGCCGCGGACGAGAATCGCCGGTTCGTCCATGCCGTGGTTACCGTGCGGCGAGAACCGCGATGCAGGCGCGCATGAATGCCGGCAGATCGGCCGGTTTGCGCGACGAAACAAGGTTGCGGTCGACGACAACTTCGGCGTCTTCCCAGATCGCGCCGGCGTGTTCGACGTCATCGCGGATGGCGAAGAACGAGGTGCAATGGCGGCCGTTGAGAATCTTGGCCGAGCAGCAGCACCACAGGCCGTGGCAGATGGCGGCGACAAGCTTGCCCTGCTTGTCGAAATCGGCGACGAACTGGTTGGCCTTGGCGTGGCGGCGGATGAAGTCGGGCGCGAAACCGCCGGGACAAACGATTCCGTCGTAGTCCGAAGCGGAGACTTCGTCGTAACTCAGATCCGAGACCGCCGGATAGCCCACCTTCGAAGCATAGGTCTTGCCCTTCTCCGCGCCGATCAGGTGAACCTCGGCTCCGGCCTCAATGAGCCGGTAATACGGGTACCAGATTTCCATTTCCTGATACTGCTGGTCGACCAGGACGGCGACTTTCCTGCCCTTGAGTTCCATGCATCCAGTTTAGCGTCTCGACTCGATCTACTTCACGCGGTGACCATAAGTATTGACACGGCCGAGGCGCTGGAAGTGTTCGAACACGATCCGCGTGGCGCCTTGGATCGGGTTTGCCGCCTTCTCGCCCAGTGCAGCCGACGCCACGGCAAGGACGAAAGGCCGGTCTTTTAGATAGACGATGGCTGTTTCGGTATGCACCCCTGGGATACTGCCGGGTTTGGATGCAACCTCGATATCCGGCGGAACCACTGCGCGCACCGCCGCCTTGACGGTCATCAGCAGCGAAAGGATCTCCGCCGAGCCGGCCACCTTGCCGTGATGGATCATCGCGGCAAGCCGGGCCATTTCAAGGGGCGTTGAAGCGTTCTCTTCGCCGCGGAGGGCAGCCGGAGTGTCCATCATGATGCGGCGCAGGCGCGTCGCTTTCAGCCCCATGGAAGCCATCAGCGTGTTGACCCTCTCCATCCCGACCTTGGCGATGAGGACATTGGTCGCCGTGTTGTCGGAGTCGCGGACCATCAGCAGCGCGAGTTCACTGATAGTGAGGGTCTGGCTGGCCTCTTTGAGCTTGTGCTGCAATTCGCCTGAACCGCCAACCGCGTCCTTGGCCGTGAGTGTGGCCGTCTGGTCGAGTTTCACGCGTCCGTTTTCCGCGTCCTTGAACAACGTGACGAGGATGGGAATCTTGATCGCCGATGCCTGGGCGAACACGGCGTTGCCATTGAGCATGGTGACGCGGCCCGACGTCAAATCGATGGCGGCGTAGCCGAACGCCCCGTCCACCGACTTGGCATAGGCGGCCATGTTTTGTTCCAGGCGGTCGGAGAGGAGCGACTCGACGCTGGATTGCGCATGAAGCAGAGAGGCGCACAAGACCAGGAGCAGGCGCTTTGTCATAATCACACTGAAAGGATAGCTGAGCCGAATGATCTGGATTTGGGTCGCGGTGGGTGCCGCGCTCGGTGGGGTGTTGCGTTATGGCGCGGGCGTGGGCGCCGGGCGGATAGGCCTCACTGCATTCCCCTGGGCGACGCTGTTTGTCAACATCCTTGGCTCGGCGGTCATCGGGTTCTTTGCCACGGTGACGGGCGACCAGGGGCGCGTGGTTGCGCGGCCTGAGTTGCGGATCTTTGTCATGACGGGCGTGTGCGGCGGATTTACGACGTTCTCCACTTTCAGCCTGGAGACGCTCAAGTTGGTTGAAGACAGGGAGTGGATGCTGGCATCGCTCAACGCCGGCGGTTCGCTTGCCCTGTGTCTGCTGGCGGTCTTTGCCGGCGCGGCGGCCGGGGCGTTTGTGAATCAGAAATAGGAGTCCATATGGAGCCGATGACTCAGGCGACGCTGCTGCGGATCTTCGTCGGGGAGAGCGACCGTTCGCACCACCGGCCGGTGTATGAAGTGATCGTGGAACGGGCCAGGGCCGCCCACCTTGCGGGGGCCACGGTGCTGCGCGGACCGATGGGGTTTGGACGGACGTCGAGGCTGCATACGAGCAAGCTGCTTGAACTGAGTTCGGACATGTCGATCGTCATCGAGATTGTCGACAAGCCGGAGAAGATTGACGCGTTCCTGCCTGAACTTGACGGGTTGTTGACGGAGTCCGGGGCGTCGGTGCTGGTTACCGTCGAGCCGGTTCAGGTTTTGGCCTACGGGACCAAACGAACCTAACCAGGAAAAGGCTTGGGCTGGCACGGGTGGCGGGAATTCGGCAGGTGCCCGGTTTCCTGACGATTGTTGACTGTATCGGCCTTCCGTCAAGGGTTGGTGATTCGAATTAGCCCGTTTCCTAACGAAATCCACGGGAAGCGCCGATAGAGGGAAGAGGCGACAATGAACGCACGCACCCTCATCTGCATCCTGCTCACCGCCGCGGCGGCTCTGACATTCTGCCCATCCGCCTCCGGCCTCGGACCCGCGCCCCCTTCGGCACAAGTGCCAGCGGTTGGTCCCGCGGAGGATCTGTGGTCCTACACCCTGCCCGGCGCCAAGGTGGTTGCCGGCATCGACTGGCAGCGGGCCAAATCCTCGGAGACCGGCGCCATGCTCATGAAGAAGCTCCTGGCAACCCCTGGAGCCAAGAGCAAGATGACGCAAGCCGGCCTCGACTTCGTCGACGGTCTCGACCGGCTGCTGATCACCAGTCCGGGACAAGGCCCGGACTCAGGCGGCAAGAATGCAGCCGTCATCGCCGCCGCCGGCCGGTTTGACCGGGCGAAGCTGAAGAAGTCCATGCCCGCGGGGACGGCCATCGAGCGATTCCGGGGGATTGACCTGTTCGTCCCTCCGTCGGCCAAGGCCGGCGAGATGGTGGCCGGATGGGTGAGCGGGACGCTGATGCTGATGGGTGACCGCGACTCGATCGCGGATGTATTGGAAGCGCGGTCGGGCATCGGCGATGCGACCCTTCTCAGCCGGGCCAAGCAAATGGAAACTCAGCACGAATTCTGGATGATCGCCGACGCGCCCCCGTACGTGGCCGCTGGATCCGGCCCCGGGGCGGCTCAGGGGATCGAGGATATCCGCAGCATGGATATAACGGTCAGTCTGCGGCAGGGACTCGGGCTGAAGGCGAACTTCACGATGACGGACGCCGAAAAGGCGCAGGGTGCGGCCATGTTGGCACAGATGTTCAGTGCGTTCCCGCCTGGTCCCAATCAACAGGCATCGGCTCTAGCGGCGATCGCGAAGAACCTCAGCGTGAAAGTGGAAGGCCCTGTGATTCGGGCCAACCTAAACCTCTCGCTGGCTCAGTTGGAGAGGGCTGCCGTCGAGGTCCGGGCGGGACTTGAAGGCGCATCCCGCAGAAGCCTGGAATCGCTCATCGGGGTCGGCGGAGGTGGATCGCTGCCACCGGGATTGCGCCCCACCGTGCGCGCGGAGAGCGCACGCAACATGCCCATGACTGCACCCGCGGTCGCAGCGCCGGCGCAACCGGTGAGGAAGACAATTCGCATCGTGGGTCTGGAAGAGGGGGTGAAGGAAGTTAGCTATACCTCCCCCGCGGCGAGGAATTAGGCTCCGAGGAGTCCGGCAGCCGCGCGGGCCAGAATCCCGGCAAGACCCAACGCCAACCTGAGCGACAACACGACGCATGGGATGGCGTACCAACACCGGTTGGTCCGCAGCGCCAGGAGCGCGAGCGGACAGAGCAGCAGGCTGAAAGCACGCGGATAGCTCGCAGAGTCACCCAGGAAACGTGGATTGCTGGCCAGGACGGCCAGACTCACCCCTGCCAGAGCCTGCCACTCCAGGGTTCCGTTGCGGTTCTTCAACCACAGCCAGACGGCCATAACCGCCGCAGCCGGTAATGCCAGCATCACGATGGCATCCACAGCCTGAACGAGCCAGGAATAGGTCGTGTGGTAGATGATTGGATCGCCGATGCGCAAGAAAAATCCGTAGAAAGGGGCTTCTGCCAGCCAACCCACCCTCGAACAATTGGCGCGAGAAGCGTCCATATTGGAGCAGATCGTCCACCACGCCAGCGCCGGACCAGCCGCAGAGGCCCACAACGCGGCCAGACGCCACCCCCGCTTCCAGATTTCCTGCCCCACCGCCGCCGCGACGATCAGCAGACCCAGTTCACGTGTCAGCACCCCTGCTGCCAGGAACATCCAAGACAGCGCAGTCCGCTTCCCGCGGAACAGCACGAACCCCGCCATCGCTGCCAGCATGGCCAGATCCGGCAGCATCCGGTCGATAGAGTTCAACGTGGCCGGCATCAACAAGAAAGTCATGCCCCACGCCGGATGCCTTGACCAGCTTCGAGCCAATTCGCCGAACAGCCACGCCCCGAGCAGTACGAACCCATTCAGAACGGCGATGTAGGAAAAATCGATCCAACGCGACTGGCCAAAACCGAGACCCCAGGCCAGCAAAGGGACCAGTACCCGTTTCCGGCGGTAGGAGGCGTTGTCCATGTACTCTGAGTAGTGCTTCCTGTTGAATGGGTCGTGTGCCGCCAGCCGGTAGAACTGGCCGTCATAGCCTCTTGATCCTGGATGCTGATAGGTCGTGCTTTTGAGTTCCGCCGGGAGCCGCCACTCATCGCCCGAGTGAAACAGGCCGGTCCAATCTCCGCCAAATTGGATGCCCGCCACAGAAAACTGCCAGAGTAGCGAAGTCAGCACGGCGAATGAGGCCCACACCCAGCTCTTCTCCCGCCAATTCATAGCAGCTACTTCCATTGAGCGGCGGGGGTGGGATCCGCCGGGATTCCTGTGGCCGGCAGGGAGAGACTCACGGATGGCTCGCCCTTCGTCCGTGTGGGACCGCTGTGGCCCGTGGCGCGCCTGCGAAGATGTGGCCGGCAAGACCCAGCGCAAACCCCGCGCAACTATAGATGAAGTACAGCCAGTGGATCGGGATGGCGCGCAGCGCGAACCACATCCCTTGGTTGCGGACGAGGAATGTATAGAAACGCGCGTTCTGGGAGACATACAAGGCCCAGACGATCAAGAAGACGACCAGGAAAACGGGCCCCGAAGCGAGGGTTGGCAGCAGAACCAGCAAGAGCAGCGCAAGCAGTGCATTCAAAAGTTGGCTGCGTCGAAGGTTCAGGTCGTCGGGCATCTTTCGTTCGCGCAGGATCAACCGGGTCCAGGGGATGGCGCGGTCGAAGATATCGGTCCGGAGCATTTGCCAGAATGACCACGCTTTGTGATGGCAGACCAGCGCCTTGCGGTCGAGCTTCAGTTTGTAGCCCGCCTTGATCAGCAGGCAGCCCAGTTCGATATCCTCGATCGCTGGCCGGCCGTAAGCCTCGGGGAAGCCGCCGGTTGCCAAGAATGCCTGGCGCCTGATAGCCCCACATGCGCCCCAGAAGGTGGATGCGTACGGACAAGCAGTCTGATGGATCCAGGCGTGAAGCAGATTGCGATAGCGCGACAGGAAACCAGGGTGCCCTGGCGCATCGTCGTAGGAGCCGAAGATCCCGGCCAACGAAGGGTCGTCCTCCAAGGCCTTGACCATACGTTCAAGAGTGTCGGGATGCACGGTGACATCGGCGTCAAGGAACACGATGATGTCGCCACGGGTCTCGAGCACGCCCTGGTTGCGGGCGGCCGCGGGACCTATCGACAAGCTGTTCCTCAGATACCGCGCGCCAAATTGGGCAGCGATGGGCTCCAGGGAGTCGGCCGAGCCATCATCGACCAATACGACCTCATCTGGCTGGCGCGAGGATTGGGCGAGAGACTCGAACAGGCGGCAGAGCATGTCGATCGAGTCTCTAGCGGGGATGACGACGGAAAAAGTCATTCTGCTTGGTTAAAGATCGTTCAGCGATCTACCAGGATAGCCGATTTTGCCGGACTTTTTGTCCACAGTTTACCCAGGCGGTCGCCGGGGCGGCGAAGGCCTGGTCAGCGCGGCGTGATGAGGCCGCCGAGTTTCGACGATTCGCCGCCGGCTGTGCGGGGGAACAGTGTCGAATAGGCTTCGAGATACTTGAGCCCGGCGCCGGTATTGTAGACAAGGATCTCTTCTCCGGCTTGCAGGAAACCGCTGGCGAGGAGCTTTTCCAGGGCGGCGAAACAGGCCGCGCCCTCGGGTGCGGCGAAGACGCCGTCGAGGCGGGCAAGTCTGGCCCCGGCTTCGAGCGAGGCGCGGTCGGAGACGGAGACGCAGGTTCCGGCGCTTTCGCGAACGGCTTTGAGGATGAGGGCGTCGCCGAGCGGCTTGGGGACGCGGAGTCCGGCGGAGACGGTATTGGCGTGCTCCCAGAACTCGCAGCGGTCCTTGCCTTGTTCGAATGCCCGGACAACAGGGGCGCAACCGTCGGCCTGGACGACGATCATCTTCGGCCGCTCCGAACCGATCCAGCCGAGAGCTTCCATCTCCTCGAATGCCTTCCACATGCCGATCAGTCCGACGCCGCCTCCCGTTGGATAGAAGATAGCCTTGGGCAGCCGCCAGCGGAACTGTTCGGCAACCTCGTAGCCCATCGTCTTCTTGCCCTCGATGCGGTAAGGCTCCTTCAGCGTGTTGATCTCATACCAGCCCTCGGCCGCCTTGCGTTCGGCGACGATGCGGCCGCAATCCGAAATCAGGCCGTCGACCAGCGTCACATGGGCGCCGAAGCTCATGCACTCGATATAGTTGGCCTGCGGCACGTCCTGAGGCATGAAGATGTGCGCTTCAATGCCAGCCGCGGCGGCATAAGCGGCAGTGGCCGATGCGGCGTTGCCGGCCGATCCCAGCGCCACTTTGCGGATGCCCAATTCCTTGCACATGGAGATGGCGCAGGCCAGTCCGCGAGCCTTGAACGAACCGGTCGGGTTGATGCCCTCGTCCTTCACCCAGAGATTGTCCATGCCGAGGGCGGAGCCGTAGTTGCGGGCTTTGATGAGGGGCGTCCAACCTTCGCCGAGCGTGACCAGCGCGCCCGGCTGCGAGACCGGCAACACGGGCGCATACCGCCACATTGACGAAGGACCGGAAGCCAGCCATTCGCGCGACCAGCCCTGACGGGCAGCCGCCAGATCGTAGCGGACCAAAAGCGGAGCGCCGCACTCGCAGAGGTTCCAAGCCTTGCCGGCGTCGAAGCGTTTCGAGCAGGCGCTGCATTCAAGATGGGTCAGCGTGGTCATGAGGGATTCGAGACCCATTGTCCCATGAGGGGACTCAACGCAGAACACGCATCGGCCGTTCATCGCGCTCGAGGGCCTGACCGACACCATTTCCCTGCCCGAGGCCGTGCGTCAATCCATCCTGGGTGCGCAGCCAGCGTATGCGCTGTTTGGCAAGCAGGACAATTTGGGCGTCAACTATGCAAAGCACGGCCACGCCTTCACCGCCGAGGATTGGACCGCGCTGATGGACTTCGCCGATAAGTATCTGCTTGGCAAGAAGATCGAACGGAAGTTCGACAAGTTTCCGTCAGAAATGGAACTTGACGCCGCTGCCGCCGAGGCGCGAGCTGCGGCGCGCAAGCCATAGGCTGGCTCAGCGGGCCTGAGCGCCTATGGATTCTTGATCAGGTCGATCACATCCATCACCGTGTTGGTCGCCTCGGCAATGACGAACGCCCACCGGTCGACGACCACGCGCCGGTAACCGGCAGGCAGCGGCGGGAGACGCCTGTCCAGGACAACCGGGAAAGGTTTGATTTTCTTTTCCCAACCCGGAGGCAATGGCTTGCCTCGCTGGAGGTTTTTCGCCAACCCGGGCGGCAGCCGCCGGGCTTCTCGCGTCACGAACTCGGGATGTTCGCCGGCATAGCCGAAGATGATCGTGGTCTCCGCCGAAGAGAAGGCAGGTCCACCGCCACCTTTCTTGTCATTTCCTTTCCCTTGGCCCTTACCTTGACCCTTTCCTTGGCCGAGCGCCAAGGCGGTCATGGGCGCCACGAATGCCACGCCAATGACACCAAGGATCGATCGCCGGGATTTGGCCTCTGTTTCAGGGTTCATCATCATACCTACAGCATAGGTCTTCGGCGCGATCGCCGGGTACGGCCTGGAGGCGTGCGCTAACGCGACAGAGCCGCGCGGTGCTTTCGCGTCGCCTTTTCGCTCTGGGCCGATGATTCATACGGCAAATAGGCGGCGCGCATGACGAACTGGTAGACTCGGCCGACCTCATAACCTGGCACGTAGAACTGAAAATCCCAGGCGGGGTTGCCCGTCCCGCCTCCCGAAGGCGACTGCGTGAATCGAACCTGGTCCTTTGGCCGGAACATCTGCACGAAGGCCATGCCGTGGCTGACACCAAAGTACCAAGGCTCGGAGTAACGGTAGTTCGAAAAGCTGTAGACGAGGGTGAGCGGGAAGGGTTCATCATGGGCGAAGGTTCGCGTGTCAGTGGCGGAAGGGTGAGTCGAGAGCGTACCGTGGGCGGGGGTGACGCCTCGGATCCAGCCGGGCGGCTGCGCGTTGGGGATTGCGGCTGGCGTGCCGCGGAAATGGATGTCGAGCGACTCGGGCTGGTTGATATAACTGGCCCAGAACAGACCGATGTAGCCGTTGCGGAAAGTCGGCTTTCGGGCGGCGACTTCGATGGTGAGTTGGATCGTTCCGCCGGCGAGGAGTTCATACCGCTGGCAGCTTTCGAGCGAGTGATGGAAGGTGGGCGACTGGCACAGTTCGGCGGCGTGTTTGTTGATGACGCGGAGTTCCATGGGATGGTTGCGCGGTTCGAATTGGAGTTTGCGGCCGGTGTGCGCCGTGCCGTCGAGAATGTGCTCGAAATTGAGGCCGGCGACGGCTGGGACGAAGAGGTTTTCCGCGCGCTTGGCGTGGCGCAGCAAGGCGATGCCGCTGTAGCCTGCGCGGTGGTCTTTCAGGACGTCGTCGTTGACGGCCGAGTTGTCGACAATGACGGCTTCGACACCGCCGCGCTTGAGGACGGCATAGGGCTTCGCTGGGCGCGTGAATTTGATCGAGGGATTCGACAACGTAGTGCCGCCCACCAGTTGTTGCGCGTGGACGGGCGGGTTGCTGAAACAAGCGAAAGCGAGAAGCAGGGGCAACAGACGCGGCGACATGGTAATTCGAGTCTACCCTACGGCTGGCCCGCGGGCGCCGGTCCCGTCCCGGTCCCGCTCTCTGCGTTCGCGGTTCCCGGTTGTGGCGGCGGTTTGAGTTTTTGGGTGGCGTTGGAGGCGTTTGAGGTGGTCTTGGAGGGATTTTAGGC
>CAZLDN010000038.1:0-40958 GCA_964558355.1 uncultured Candidatus Solibacter sp. | reverse complement strand
TTATGTCTTGGGAAGCCGCTATTTAGGTGGCATTGGGCCCTCGGGCCTGCGCCACACGCAGCGGGGGTGCCGGAACGTCGCGAGGACGAAAAGGCGGACTCCCAGAAGATCTACGCGAACTCTCCGAACTGACCCTGCTGAAAAGGAAGTGAGTTTCTCCACCGTAGCATGAGGTTGCCATTGTGAGTCGGGTCCAGGAGAATAAGGCTTGGTCCCGACAATGCAGTGGAATTAATCGATGACTAGGTCGCGAGTATGTCCTTGACTCCATCCGAGAGGGTCCGCCTTGTTACATACATTGCAGACAGCCTCAGTTACCAAGGTTTCACGATCGTTGATCTCACCCTGAAGCAGTTCGGCTTACCGGTAGCTGATCGCTGGAGCGGCACAACTCACGATTATGTAGTAAGCATGGTGGAGGACGGAAGTGACGGCACCCTCATCAGCCTAGCTGAGCACTTGGGGTTGAAATCGAGTGCCTCGTCAACGCCAGGGGCCTTACCGAATTTCTGGCCGACGGGGATGTTTCGCCTATTCATCTCACATATTTCGGAACAGAAACTCTACGCATCTGGACTAAAAACGGAGTTATCTCCGGATTCGTGGCTCATGACGACATTGAGCCAACTCGAGAGTGGCAACTGCAAATCGAAGCAGCGTTGGACACGTGCCAGGCGCTTGTCGCCCTCCTTCATCCTGCCTTCCACAAAAGCAAGTGGACGGATCAAGAGATCGGTTTCGTCATGGGCAGGCGGGTGCCAGTTTTCGCGGTTCGGTTGGGAGAGGATCCCTACGGCTTCATAGGCCGTTTCCAAGCGTTCAATGGGAATGGGCGGCCACGAGCGGCCTTGGCTCTGGAGTTGTTTGAGTGCTTCGTCAAGCACAGCCAACTGCAACGAGACATGAGTGATGTGACGGTAGGGCTTTTTGAGGCAAGTAACAACTACATGGATGCCCGATCACGCGTCAATAACTTGGAGCTCCTGGAATTCTGGGACCAGACTTACTCGGACAGGGTCCTTGAAGCTCTGAAGCAGAACAGTCAGGTATCAGGTGCATTTGGAGTTCGTAAGAAAGTAGAGGCCCTCGTTCAAAAATGGGGCGCTTCGAATGGGTAGCTTCCCTCTAAACACTCGCCTGCACGCGCGATAATCTGTCGTCAGGTAAGCGCGACTAGGGAGTCGCGCGCGGGTCGAGGGACCCGCCCTCCGAATCCAACCGCGAACGAATAGAGCCGGGTAGGAACCCGGTTGCAGGGCAGAACCTTGCCCTACCACAAGCCACCCACAAAAGCACGAACGCCGCCAGCGGATAACCCGATGGCGGCGTTCGTCACACGGCGGGGCCGGTTGTGATGTCAGGCGTTAAGCGTACGAGTATTTGTCGGTCTTGGTGTCGTAGAGCACCTTCTTGCCCTGCCGGTAGCTGATGACCGAGAGCAGACCGAGGACGACGGCCTCATAGCCGGCCTGGACCGGGGCGATGGGCTTTTCCGTGCCGGTGATCGCGTTCAGCCAGTTGCGAATGTGCGCCTCGACGGCCATGTTGTCGCAGAAGGGGATGGTGACCGACATCTCCTTGCGGGCTTTCACGTGCGCGGGCACGCCGTTGTAGTCCTCCGGGTAAAAGTTCAACGTGGAACGGTTGATCACCTCGATGGTTCCCTCGTCGCCGCAGAACTGCTCGCCGTAGCCGAAGTGGGAGTTGCCCAGGTAGCAGCTATAGTTCACGTGGAACTTGTCGGCGTAATCGATCAGGACGCTCCAGGTATCCGGCACGTCGCGGTCGTCGTTCACGGTCCAGCGCAACTTGCCGCCCGAAGCCATGATCGACGACGGGAAGGCCTTGTTCAACACATAGGCCGCGACGTCGGTCTGGTGAACCATCAAGTCGGTGGCGATGCCGCTGGAGTAGTCCCAATAGAGACGCCATTGGAAGTAGCGGGCTTTGTTGAACTCGGTCCTGGGGGCCGGGCCGAGGAACTTCGCGAAGTCGGTGTTTTCCGGAGTCGCATCGGCGGGGACGGCGTAGCGCCAGGCGCCGGAGCCGTCGGGCAGGGCGTTGCGGTACCAGAAGGCGCGGGTGTAATGGCAGTCGCCGATCATGCCCTGGGCGATCATGTTCTTCGCCATGTTGTAGAGGCTGTTCGAGCGGTTCTGGGTACCCACCTGAATTACGCTCTTCGAGGTCCGGGCGACCTTCATGATCTCCTGCGCCTCCTCCATGGTGTGCGACAGGGGCTTCTCGACATAGACGTTCTTGCCGGCGGCCAGGGCGTCGAGCAACATGCGGTGGTGCAGGTGCTCGGGCGTGGCGATGATGACAGCGTCGAGGCTCTTGTCGGCCAGCAGTTCGCGGTAGTCAACATAGGTCTTGGGCGCCTTGCCGCTCTTGGTCTGGACGAGGTCCTTGCCCTTGGCGAGGTTGCCGGTGAAGGTGTCGCAGAGGGCGGCGATATCCACCCTGGAGGCGACGCCGGCGTAGGCGCGTTCGGTCAGATAGCGGCCCCGGCCACCGGTTCCGATGACGCCGATGGTGACGCGGTCGCTCGCGCCCAGCGCGGGCAGGATGGCGGGACCGGCGGCGAGCGCCGCAGCCACGGCCGATTTGTTGACGAAGTTCCTACGGGAAAGCTCCTGGCTCATGCTTGTATCTCCTTGCAGGGGCGGCCAGCTTGCAATTGCGGCCTGACGTACACAGCATATACCGATCCGCAGCCCCCAGTCTCGCCGGCGCCGCGAAACCCCGGCGCATCCGGCGCATCTGAGAGAATAGAAGGGTAAGGTCATCTCTATGAACGCCATCAAAACCACACTCCTGCTCGCGCTGATGAGCGGCTTGTTCGTCGTTGGCGGCAGCGCCATCGGCGGGCAGAACGGCATGACGATGGGCCTGGTCCTGGCCGTCGGCATGAACTTCTTCAGTTACTTCATGTCGGAGAAGATCGCCCTGTCATCGAGCGGTGCGGTACGGGTGAGCGATTCACAGAACTCCGAGATTTACTGGCGGATCGCGCCCATGGTGAAGCGTCTCTGCGAGCGCATGGGCCTGCCCGAACCGAAGCTTTGGGTGATCCCGCAGGATGCGCCAAACGCCTTTGCCACGGGCCGGAATCCAAGCCATTCGTCGGTGGCGGTAACGATGGGTCTGCTGAAGTTGATGAAAGACGAAGAGATTGAAGGCGTCATCGCCCACGAGTTGGGCCACATCAAGAACCGCGACATCCTGATCAGCTCGATCGCCGCGACGTTTGGGGCTGCAATCACTTACCTCGCCCACTTCGCCATGTTCTTCGGCGGCCGCCGCGAGGACGACGATGCGCCCAATCCGATCGTGGCCATCGCAACGATGCTGCTTGCGCCCATCGCAGCGGCCTTGATCCAGATGGCGATTTCCCGCACGCGTGAGTTTGGCGCCGACGCTTCCGCCGCCAAGTACACCGGGTCGCCGCGCGGCCTGGTTTCGGCGCTCGAGAAACTGGAAGGCTACTCGAAGCGCATCCCGATGGACGTCTCGCCGTCCATGTCGCACATGTACATCATCAAGCCGTTCAGCGGCCAGATGCTGGCGCGGTTGTTCTCGACTCATCCGCCGACCGAAGAGAGGGTGGCGCGGTTGAATCACCTGCGGGATACGGGCGGCCTTGCCTGATCCGCCACAGGTCGCAATCACCCGCAAGGGCGAATCGAGGCTGGAATCCGGCCATCTCTGGGTCTATTCAAGCGACGTTATCCATCGCGGCAAGGCCCAGGCCGGCGACATTGTTCACGTCGTCTCGCAACGCGGGCGGTTCCTGGGGACGGCTCTGTACAGCTCAACCTCTCAGATCACCCTGCGGTTGCTCTCGCCAGGAAGGATCGCTTCGCTCGACGAGTTCCTGCTCGCCCGGCTGAGCGATGCCATCGCACTGCGCCGCCGCATCGTTCAGGATTCGGACTGTTACCGCCTGGTCCATGCCGACGGCGACCTGTTGCCGGCGCTGGTCATCGACCGCTACAGCGACTACCTCGTCGTCCAGTTTCTCAACCAGGCGATGGACCGGCTTTCCGGCCGGATCACCGCCTGCCTCAGGCAACTTCTGGATCCCAAAGGGATCGTCGCCAGAAATGACGTCGCCGTGAGGCGGTTGGAGGAGTTGCCGTCCGAGGTTGCGGTTTTGTATGGCGTGATCCCGGCCAAGGTCGAAGTTAACATGAACGGGTTCAAGCTCCTGGCGGATCTGGCTGGCGGTCAAAAGACAGGGATTTACCTGGATCAGCGGGAAAACTACCTCGCCGCCGCCCGCCACGGCCGTGGCCGCGCGCTCGATTGTTTCACATCCAGCGGCGGCTTCGCCCTGCATCTGGCGCGAGTCTGCGAGACGGTTGAGGGCGTGGATTCCAGCGCCTCGGCGCTGGAATCCGCGAAGGCCAACCGCGACGCCAACCAACTGACAAATATCGACTTCCGCGAGGCCGATGTCTTCCATCTGCTCTCGGGTTATGTCAGCGCCCGGCGCAACTTCGACACGATTGTCATCGATCCGCCCGCTTTCGCCAAGAACAAGGCTTCGGTCGATCAGGCCATCCGGGGTTACCGGGATCTGAACCTGCGCGCCCTCCGGTTGCTTGGGAAAGGCGGCATTCTGGTCACCTGTTCGTGCTCCTACCATGTCTCCGAGGCGGACCTGCTCGCGGTGGCCGCGGAAGCGGCGCTCGACGCGGGGAAGCGCCTCAGGGTTCTCGAACGCCGGGCGCAGGCCGCCGACCACCCGATTCTGCTCACGGTGCCCGAGACCCATTACCTGAAGTGCCTCATCCTTGAGGTTCTTTAGCCTCCTTCTCGATTTCCGTTTAACCCGTTCCAATTTCCTGTTAACGTTGAGGCAAGTTCACGAGCAAGGAGGCTCGGAATGCCTGGTGCGGTTCTCTACCTTTGTGGATGCCGGGACCAGACGGCGGAATCTCTGGCCGAGTCGGCTGGCCGGGCCGGGATCTTGTTCAATGCCGTGGAGATGGGCTGGTCGGCCTGCGACACTGTGCCCCGTTTGGGCGAGATTCGAACCCATTGCCGGGACAGGATTCCGGCGGGCGGAATTGCCGGACTCCTGGCGGGTGACCGCGTCTCGGCAATCTGCGCGGCCTACATCGCTGAACAGCAGGGCTTGGCATTCCATTCCGTTGAGGCCATGGAGACATGCGCCCAACGTCTGCTGGCGCGAGAGTGTCTGAAGGCGTCCGGCTTGCAGGTGGCCAGGGCGTTCCTGATATCCTCGGCGGCCAGCTTTGAGGACGCCATCCACCGCACGTGCTTCCCCTGTGTCCTCAAGCCCGTCCGATTTACGGGTGGTCAGGGCGTGATGAGGGCCGACGGCCCGGATGAGTTTCGCGAGGTCTTCAACAAGCTGCGAGCGATCACGGGAGAGAGCGCCCACGAGTACTTTCTGGTGGAGGAGTATATTGGCGGGGAAGAGTTCGCATTCTTTGGTTTCGCCGTTTCCGGGCGTCTCCATCCGCTGGCTCTCTTTGACAAGCCTTCGGGCAAGAAAGGCCCGGGGTTTCAGGACAGCATCCTGACCGCCCCGTCGCGTCATCCCAGAAACGTCACGGCCGAGTTGATCCACACGGCTGAGTTGGCCGCCTCGTCGATGCGGCTCGACAACGGTCCGGTGTCGGTAGAGATGCGATGGGACGGCCGGCGCGCCTATGTCCTGGAGGTCAATCCATTCCTGCCGCCGCTGGCGGTTTGCAGGGCGCTGTCGCCGAAGGGCGGGAATGCGGTGGGCGAAGCGATGCTTCTGGCTTCAGCGGGTTTGGCATCCCCTGCTCTGCAGTTCCATCATGCGGCCGGAGTGGGTTACCTGCCGTTGCCCAGGCCAGGGATCTTCGAAGGACTCGACGGGGTTGGAGAGGCGCTTGATGCGGATGGCGCGGACGAGGTGGTAGCCTGCATCGAGGCCGGCCAGATGAGCTACCCGCCGCCTGAAGGCAACCAACGCGCCGCGTTCATCACCGCCAGGGGCGATACCGCGGAAGAGGTGGAGATGCGTCTCAGGCGGGCGCTGAGCGTCTTGTCGGTGAGAATCAGTCCTGCCCTCACGGCAGGCGCCGCCGGCTAGTTTTCCGTGGGACCATCCGCGTCAGGAGGAACGAATCCGGGCGGCACCTTGAGACCCTCGCCGAAGAAATACTCTTCCATCTGCTTCAGAAGAAACTCCTGGGCTTCGCGCGTACCCAGATTGAGCCGGTACTCGTTCATGATCATCTTCATGTGCTCCACCCACATGCGCCACGCTTCCTTGGAGACGTGGTCATAGATCCTCTGCCCTAAAGGATGGTTGTCGAAAGGCGGTTCTGAGAGGCCTTCCATCTCCCGCCCCAACTTCACGCACTGCACCATCCGCTTCGACGCACCTTCATTGGACATGGATCCGCTCCTTCATTGCCAGGATAGCAGGAGCGCACGCATTTCCCGGCGTGACCGGACGGCCTGCTAGTCGTCGTCCTCGTCTTCGCCGGCGGGGGATCCATTGATAGTGCGATGCTTCTTCGCCAGGTAGTCCGACAGCTTCAACATGGTCCGGCCGCCGCGGTCGACATAGCGATTGGCCGCGCGCTGATAGCGCTTCAGCACTTGACGCCGGTTGCCGTCGCGGAGGTCACAGGCCTCGATATCGAGCAGAATCCCGATCTCCCAGGGCTGAAAGGTCGTGCGCTGGATTCGTCCGCGGACAAGCTCCGACATGAGCTTGTTGAACTGCGTCAGCATCGCTTCGAGTTCATAGACCGGGACGGAAGGTTCTTGACCCATGGGCGCCTGCAGCCGATACGGACAACCAATATCAAGAGCATTGTAGCGGCTATTTAGAACAAAGCCAATACTAAACGTTTGAAACGTTTCGGACAGGCGATGCCGCCAACCCAGCAGTGCAATCGCTGGCGGGGAACCGCTGGAACACATATCGACCGTTGGACGCCGATTCTTAGCCCATTCGGATGGGGTCCACGCGCAGGTGGAAGGGCGGGGATGGCGCGCCCGGAGGGACTCGAACCCCCGACCTGCTGGTTCGAAGCCAGACGCTCTATCCAACTGAGCTACGGGCGCGCTCGCCTTGATTATATCGGGATCAGCCGTTCCGCGGGCCACCGGCGATTTCCCGGACGAACTCCGCCGTCTGGCCGATCTGGTCATTGAATCTCTGATACAGCCCAATGATGACCGGATCGGTTGGTTTCACCCCGCTCAGCGCCACAGCCAGCCGCTCCCGCACCTGTTTGGGCGAATTCACGGATCGCCCGGCGGCCAGGACTTTATAGGTCAAACAAGGCTTTGGCGTTCGCCGGATCGTCTCCATCATCCTCGGCGGGTCGGCCGGGAGATACATCTCGCCCAGCGGCAACTGGCCGAGGATCTTTTCGAACTCCTCGCGCGGCCGATTCACGTAGTAGAGGCTGGTCATGTAATAGTCGACATCCCAACCGTTCTGCTCGGAGTGATCGACCTCCAGCGGGTTGTGGCAGGACAGGCCCACCATCACGCCCAGGTCGCGGATGCGCTTCAGGTAGTCGAGCGACCGGTCCATCTGTTTCATGTCCCAGAAGCGGTTCGTCGAGCCGCCGTGCTGGGCGATGCCGAGCGGTTTGAGCTTTACCGCACGGTTGAGCATCTCGGGTTGATCGTTGAAGTTGGGCCGCGACAGGACGAGCAATTGCAGTTTGCCGCCCTGATCCTTGTACTTGAGCCAGTCGGTTTCAAGCCGTTCGCTCCAACTGGCCTGCCACGTGTTCAATCCGGCGCGCTCGAGTTCGCGCAGGAAAGCCAGTACGCGGGCGGTGGTATGGTATTCGCCCATGTGCGCCGAGAAGACGTAGTTGAAGTGGGAGTAGCCGTAGATCGGATTGGCGCCGGCGATGAGGCGGGTGATCTTGTACTTGCCGAACGGCACGGTGGGAAGCAGCGGCCCGGCCTTGGCTTCCGGCACTTTGCCATCGGGGGGATCCGGTTGTTGGGCGGCCTGGACGTTCGATGCGCCGAGCCAGGCGGCAAGGGTGCCGGCGCCGCGGAAGAGGTCGCGGCGGTCCAGCCCCGGATCGTCAACGGGTTCGAGTTCGACCATTCCATTCATCAAGGGCGGTTCGTGTTCCATGCTCTTGTTTCTACCACTAATCAGTTCCACGGCGAAAAGAAAAGAGCGCGTCCGGTTTGGAGCCGGACGCGCTCTTTGATTCACTATGGGTGCTGACTAGAACTTCAGCGTGAGAGCGAACTGCCAGGAGCGCGACGGCTGCTGCCCGGTAATCTTGCCGAACGACGAATTGGTCGGAGCGGTGGTGGGGTTGTTGAGGACGACTTCGTTGCGGGCGTTGAATGTGTCGGCGCGGAAGATCATGCGCACCTTCTCGGTGACGCGGAAGTTCTTATTGGCCGACAGGTCCACGCGGCGTTGTGAGTCCGACCGGATGTTCGAGTAGCGCATCGGAGAAGTATTGATGTTGGACGCCAGCACCTGGGCCGAGTTCCGGTTGAACACAGTTGTGTTGAACCAGTTGTCAGCGTTCCGCTGGTCCGAAGGCAGGACGATCGTCGACGAATCGCCGATGAACAGCGCCTGGCCGAATCCAAGCGGCGCGCCGCTCTGGTACTGGTAGACGCCGCTCACCTGCCAACCGCCGGCGAGAATTTCGAGGCCGGAAGGCATGTTTGATCCGTAACGGCGGCCCTTGCCGAACGGGAGTTCCCAGATGCCGCTGCCGGTGAGCCGGTGGAGCCGGTCGAGATCGGAAATCGACTCGTAGGGCATGGGGTCGGAAGCGTTGTTGAAGGAATTGGCCGCCATGGACTTCGACCAGGTGTAGGCGCCCTGTATTGTATAGCCCTTCGAGAAGCGCTTCTCGACGCGGTTCTGCATCGAGTGATACCAGGAGTAGCCGACCGAATCGTCAATGGCCACGCTGGAGAAATGAGGATAGGCGGAAAGGAGCGAACCTCGGGAGATGTTCTGCCCCGTGAAATTTGGATGCAGGCCGTAGTAAGGGCTGGTGAAGTTCGCGCTGAGGAAGTTGTTGGTCGCTGTGTCGCGGTAAGGCAGAGTGCTGAGGTACTTGGCCGGGGTGAAGCTCATCTGCCGCGAGATCGGCAACCGGTAGGAGCGGTTACCCACATACGACGACTCGATCATGATGCCGCCGGGCAATTCGTACTGGAAGCCGGCTGAGAACCTGTGGGCCGGGGCCATCTTGCGGTCCGCGGCAAACGCCGTCGTGCCCTGTCCCAGGGTTGTCATCAGGCCATCCCCGGCTCCGATCACCGGCAACAAGCCGGTCGGGAGTGGGTTGGTGAGGTTTGCGCTGAATGTCAGGCCGCTGTCCGAGGATGCAGTGATCGGCGTGTTGCGGGAGAAGCCGGAAAGGATCGAATTCGTCCGCAGGATCCCGTTCGGGGCGTAGAAGACGCCATAGCCGCCGCGGAACACTGTCTTCGTGTTGAGTTGGTAGGCCACTCCGATGCGGGGCGACCACTGGATGCCCTGGCCGTTCCAGTACTGGCGGGAGTTGCCGCCGACGCCGGCGAACGTGACGCCGCCTTTCACCTTGAAGTCGGCCAAGGGAAGTTCGGCGGGCCTTGTCGCCAGCGCAGCGTACTTGACGATGGCCGCAGCTTCGATGGGGTTCGCGCTTACACCGTCAAATTGCGACACCGAGCGGTTGTACCGCTCCGTGATCGGCGATTCGCGCTCGGCGCGCAAGCCGAGGTTGATTGTGAGCTTACGAGAGACCTTCCAGTCGTCCTGAACATAGAAAGCCGAGTAGACGTCCTGCTCGGCGTGGCTGCCGGTCCGCGCCATGGTGCCGCCGGGGATGCCGGCCAGCAGGGCGATGAACTCGGCGCCGACTGGAGGCGCGGCCGAGTTATCAAGCGGCCCGCGCGCCCAGGCGTTCGAGAAGTTCAGGTCGGGCGAAACGTCCTGAGGATACCGGGCGCGGAACTCGCGGAAGAGCATCCAATCGAAGCCGAAGCGGACGTTGTGGTTGCCCTTCATCCAGGCCAGACTGGCCACGGCGTTGTGGCTGATCGAAGACGTCGTGCCGTCGCCGGACTCCCAGGGTGAGAGTTGGCTCAAAGAGCCTACGCTTGTGCGCGGTATCGTCGCGCGGCTCTTGTCCACCAGCCCGGTCAGGTTCGACGAGAAGCCCAGTTTCGATAGGTCATATCCTTTGCTGACCCGCCGTTCCGGAAACTCCTGGGCGCTGATGCCATAGCGGAGATTCAAGACCATTGTGGACGACAGCATGTGAACGTCGTCCAGGGCGATGCCGCGGTTGATGCGGTTGAGGATAATTCCATTGACGTCGTCGCCGAAGTGGTGGTTCTTGTCCTCTTCCCAGAAGTCCCGGTGCCAGCGGACGAACATGCGGTTCTTCTCGTTGAACGCATGGTCGATGCGGCCGATCGTGGTCCAATAGTCCTCCGCTACCGGTAACGAAAGGAAGTAGTTGTTGCGGTCGTCGGCCGTGCCTGCCTGATTGGGCATCGGGTAGAGAGCCAGGATATTCTTGGCGACCGTGTTGATGCGGCTGGACGGGAAGATGTTGCCCGCAAGCGGCTGGCGGCTGAATCGGCCACCCGGCGCGACGGCAATGGTGGCGGGGTCATAAAGCTGATAATTCGCGCCCAGCGGCAGCAGACTGGACAGGTTCCCGTTGCGCCAATTCGCGCTCGGCACGGTCGAAGTCATGTCCACGGGGACGCCGAACTTATTGGCTTCCCATGTGAAGAACCAGAAGGTCTTATTCTTCCCGTTGTACAGGCCCGGGATGACCACTGGAGCGCCGCCGGACAGACCATAGCGGTTGTCGCGGTAGACCGGAAGCTTGTAGCCCTTGGGGTTCGTCCGGTTCTGGAACAGCGTCGGTGTATCGAAAGCCGAGTGCCGCAACCACCACCACGCCTGTCCGTGGAATTCGTTCGTTCCGCCCTTGGTGCTCACGTTCACCGTTGCGCCCGCGGTCCGGCCTATGGCGGCGTCAAACGACGAGGTCTGAACCTTGAACTCGGAAAGCGACGCCTGCGGCGGAGAAAACGCAACACGCGGGCTGTTGCCATCGGAATAGATGTTGGCCACGCCGTCGATCGTGAAAGAGTTCCCGTAGTTGCCGCTGCCGTCAGTGGAGAACTGCGAAGGCGCGTTGTTGAACGCGGCCTTGCGCAAACGCATGTCGGTACCATTCACTGTGCCAGGAGCCAAGTGGACCAGGTCCAGCGCGTTGCCCGCGAATAGCGGCAACTCGTTGATGCGCCGTTCGTCCACAACCTGCCCCAGCGACGCCTCGGCGGTCTGCAGAAGCGGCGATTCCGCGGTGACCTCAACGGACTGGGTCACGTCTCCGACCGTCATCTCGATGTCCAGCGGCACGTTCTCATTCACACGGATCTGGACGTTCTTCCGCTCATACTTGCGAAAGCCCTGGATCTCGGCGGTGACGGTGTACATGCCGGGAACCAGGAACGGCAGGACATAGTTACCTGCATCGTTGGACTTTGTGGATACCGTGACACCGGTGGCGTCACTCACGACTTTTACTTCGGTGCCAGGTACGACCGCGCCTGTCGGGTCAAGTACGCGCCCAACGATGTTTCCTCTCGCATCCTGCGACTGCGCCAGAAGCTGCGAAGCCGCGAGAATGAACAACCCGACGCCAAGAGCCAACCTCTTGATCGACATGTTTCAAGTTCCTTTGCTTGTTAGAATTGAACTCCCACCGGCGTCTGGTCGTATTTCGGATTCAGGCGCCGGCAACTGCCGTTAATATATCAGACAACCGATCCCATTGATACCGTTGATTCTACGGTCTTTCAATGGAGCCTCTCACTACCCCCTCTCCCGCCCGCCCTCACGGTTGCGGCCATCGCAGCGCTCCGTATGTAGGCCACCACCAATTCTCCCCCCCCACGGCTCGTCCAATCGGCGCCGCACTCCTTCGCCTGCGCGAGTCCAAGGTTGAGTAGAATTTAAGCCTGATGGTTGTCGCCGGGTGGATCTGCTTCGCGCTCGTGCTGGCCGGACTGCATCACTACGGTCTGCGGCCCGATGGCCACTGGACCCCTGTGGGCTGGGCGCGGCTTGGTGTTTTCGCCGCCGCCGGAGCGGTGGTCACAGGCGTCATGGTGGCGCTGAGGGTCCGCCATGTGGCGTTGTTCTTCCTCGCCGCATGGGTGATCTACGGAGTCGCGACCGCGGGTCCGGCGGCAATCGCCTCGGTCGTGTGGACGGCGGCGGCGTGTTGGGCGCTGGGGCGCGTCCTGTTTCCGAAGATCGAGGAAGCGTTGCTGGCCACGGCATTGGGCCTCGCCGGATGGATCGTCCTATTCGGCGTGTTGGTCCACTTCCCTGTCAACCGGCCCTGGCTCTGGTGGGCACTCACCGCCGTTCCCATTGTGATTGCTGCTTCTAAACGGCTCAAGATCCCCTCGCTGCCCGCAGCCGAAACACTGGCCGAACGCGCCTGGTGGTGCGTCCTGATGGTCATCCTGACGGCGCACTTCATGCTTGCCCTCAAACCGGAGGTCAGCGCCGACGGACTGGCCTGGCACCTGGTCGCGCCGGCTCGAATCGCGGCATTTGGCTCCTGGCCATTTGATGTGACTGAACTGGCCTGGGCGGCCATGCCGATGGGCGGCGACTGGGTCTGGTCGCTCACCTGGCTGTTTGGCGAAGAGAAGGGCGCGCGGCTGATGAACTTCGCTTTGCTTGCGCTGACAACCGGCATTGTTTCAACCCGCGCCGGCGTCGCCGCGGCCGCGTTGTGGGCCTCGACGCCCCTGGTCATGCTGGCCACGGGCAGTCTGTTCGTCGAGAACGTCTGGGCCTATCTGCTACTCGCTGCATTCCTCCTCGCTTGGGAGGGCGAGGCTCAACCCTGGGCGGTGGCGCTGCTGGCCGGCGCGGCCTCGGCCACCAAACTGATGGCGGTCCCGCTGGCCGTGCCCATCGTCGCCTGGGCAATGTGGAGATCGAAGGAGTGGCGCCCTGCGGCACTCTTCCTGGCCACAGGGAGCATGCCCTATGTGGAGGAGATCATCCGCACAGGTAACCCTTTCTTTCCCTACTTCAACGGGATTTTCAAGTCGCCCTACTACCCTTCAGAGTCCAGCCTCAAGGACGTCCGCTTCATCCAAACTCTGAGTTGGCGCTCGCTCTGGGACATGACCTTCAGGACCAACCTGTTCTGCGAAAGTCCTGGCGGCGGCTTCGGCTTCCAATGGCTGGCTCTGCTGCCCGCCACCGTGTTCACCTTCATTCGCCGCCGCGATCCGGTCATGCGCGCCGCCCTCGCCCTTGGCGCCGCCGAGGTGGTGGTCATCTTTTTCGGACAACCCTACATCCGTTACATGTACGCCGCGCTGCTGCTTTGGACTTTGGCCATCGGCAAAGCGACCGAGAAGCCATCCTGGAGATGGCTCATGGCGGCGGTCTGCGGCCTGAATCTGCTCTACTTCGCCAACGCCGGCTGGTATCACCGCGACTTCATCATCGAGCCGCTGACTGAACCGGCGAAGATGGCCGCTTATGCCGCCGAGTCCGCTCCACTGAACCCACTCATCGATTACGCAAACAGGGAGTTGCCTGATCAGAGCATCGCCTTCATTTCGCAGGATGGTGCCGGCCGCCTTCAGGCGCGTGCGTGGGTCAACACCTGGCACGGCGGCTTCTTCGCCGACGAATTGCGCAAAGTGAACACGATCGCCGACGCCCGGAAACTGCTCGAATCTCGCCGGATCCAGTATTGGATCGGGCCTGCCGACGAGCGGCCGGAACTGTTTTCGAACGTCGCCTCCTGGGAACTCTCCGATGGCGGTCAGAGCCGCGTCGAATACCGCGCCGGCGACTGGGCCATCTACCGGCTATTGAAAGCCGGCTCCCCACCCGACCGTCGCTACCGCGGCCTTGGCCTTCATGACGACCTCAGCCGTAGCGTCCGCCTGAAGGGTCTATGGACCAGGGACAAGCAGTTTCCGGATGCCTACAAGTCCACACTCATGTATTGCGATGAGTCCGCGTGCGAGGCCGAGTTCGATTTTGAAGGACAGGCCGTGACGCTTGTCCACACCCAGGCTTTCAATCGCGGACAGGCAGAGATCCTGATGAACGGGAAGGCCATAGCCAACTTGGACGCATACAGTCCACAGATCCGCTGGCAGCAGCGCGTCCGTTTCGACGCGGGCGGCCCGGGCCGCCACACATTGACCATCCGGGTCCTCGGCCGCCATGCACCCGCATCACAGGGCGCCTACATTGACATCGACGGCTTCGAGGTCCAATGAGCCTGCGCCCCCGGCTGAATCACCCGCCGCTCCAGCGGCGACGACAGGATCAGCGACGTCGATGTCGCGCCAAACGGACTCAGCTTGTCGATCAACGCCTCAAGCTGCCCGACCGACTCGACCCTCACCTTCATTACGAACGACTCGTCCCCCGTGCAGCGGTGGCACTCCAGCACCTCCGGCATCTGCTCCAGGGCGCCCGTCAGTTTCTTTGCCAAAGTCTCGGGTCCGGCGAGCCGAATGCGGATGAACGCCCCGACGCTCAGGCCCACCCGCTCCGGATCCACAACCACCGAGTAGCCCCGGATCACCCCCATGTCCTCCAACCGCCTCACCCGCTCCGCCGTCGCCGGCGTCGACAACCCGATCCTCCGCCCAAGCTCGGAAAACGACAGCCGGGCGTCGGCCTGCAATTCGGCCAGGATCCGCCACGCCATCTCATCCATCTGCGCCGCTGGCGCTTGTTTTCGGTTCGGCATCATTTCTCTACCATCACTTGTCAAACGTTAACACTTCCCCACATCCGCTATCCAGACGGAATTCCGACCAAACGAACCTCGCGTTACTTTGGGTCTTGTAAGGAGAATTCCCGATGCCACTCGAACGCCGAAGCTGGGCCGAACCCTTCAAGATCAAGGTTGTTGAACCGGTCCGCATGACGACACCCGAACAGCGCCAGCGCGCCATCGAGGAGGCCGGCTACAACACCTTCCTGCTTCGTTCCCGCGATGTGTACATCGACCTACTGACCGACTCCGGCACCTCCGCCATGTCCGACCGCCAATGGGCCGGCATGATGCTCGGCGACGAAGCCTATGCCGGCAGCGACAACTTCTACCACCTCGAATCCGCCGTCCGTAAGCACTACAGCTACAAGCACGTCATCCCCACCCACCAGGGCCGCGGCGCCGAAAACATCCTCTCCCAGATCCTCATCAAGGACGGCGATGTGGTGCCCGGCAACATGTACTTCACCACCACGCGTCTCCATCAGGAACTCGCCGGCGGCCGATTCGTCGACATCATCATCGACGACGCTCACGATCCGGCCAGCGAAAACCCCTTCAAGGGCGACGTCAATCTCGACAAGCTCGAAACCGTTCTGAAAGAGAACCCTGGCCGCGTTCCTTACGTCAGTCTCGCCGCCACGGTCAACATGGCCGGCGGCCAGGCAATCTCGCTCGCAAGTCTGAAACAGGCCCGCGCCCTTGCTGACAAGTACGGCACGAAGGTCATCCTTGACGCCACCCGCGTCGCTGAGAACGCCTACTTCATCCAGCAGCACGAACCCGGCCACCAGGGCCGCAAGATCGCCGAAATCGTCTTCGAAATCTGCTCGCTCACCGACGGCTGCACCATGAGCGCCAAGAAGGACCCGCTCGCCAACATCGGCGGCTTCCTCGCTCTCAACGACGACGATGCGGCCGAAAAGGCCCGCAACCTCGTTGTCGTCTATGAAGGTCTCCACACCTATGGCGGCATGGCCGGACGCGACATGGAAGCCGTCGCCATCGGTATCGCGGAATCGGTCGAGGACGACCATATTCGCGCCCGCGTCGGCCAAGTCGTCTATCTCGGCGAGAAGCTCATGAACTGGGGCGTACCCATCGTCAAGCCGATCGGCGGACATGGCATCTTTCTCGATGCCAGAGCCTTCCTGCCGCATATTCCCCAGACCCAGTACCCGGCCCAGACTCTCGCCGCCGCCATCTATCTAGACAGCGGCGTACGGGCCATGGAGCGTGGTGCAGTCTCCTCGGGCCGCGACCCTGTCACACGCGAGGAGCGCTTCCCGAAATTGGAACTCGTCCGCCTGACCATTCCACGCCGCGTTTACACTCAGGCGCACATGGATGTGACGGCCGAATCGGTCTATTGCGTCCATGAAGAACGGGCCAAGATCCGTGGTCTCCGCATGACCTACGAACCGAAGCTGCTGCGCTTTTTCCAGGCCCGCTTCGAACCAGCCGCCTAACGCTCCAGCTCCGAGACCACCTTGCCGCCAATCACCACGCCGACAGCGTGCGTCGTGTACTCCAGCGGATCGCCGTCGTAAAGCGCCAAGTCCCCATCCTTGCCAGGCGCAATCGACCCCACCCGCGCCTCGATGCCCAGCAACCGCGCCGGCGTGATCGTGATCGCCTCCAGCGCCTGTTCCTGAGTCAAGCCATTCGCCGCCGCCAGCGCCGCCTCGAACAGGATCACCCGAGTCTTCGGCACGTAGCCTTCGAACCCGGACGGAATCGCGAACGGGATCCCCGCAGCCTTCAGCTTCGACGCTGTTTCCAGCGACAGCGCTTCGGCATCCCTGGTCGGCCGCGCCATCGTCGGATGCACGAACACGGGGTAGCCCGACGCCTTGATCTCATCGAGCACCAGCGGCGCCTCGGCCGCGCCATCAAGCACGATCTTCAAACCAAACTCCTTGCCCAACCGCAACGCGGCCAGGATGTCGTTTGCCTTGTTGACCGTCACCATCAGCGGCAACTCGCCGCTGAGTATCTTGCCCAACGCCTCCTGCCGCAGATCGCGCGCCGGCTCTTTCCCCTTCTCCGCCTTCGCGGCCTTCTCCGCATACTCCTTGGCTTTGATGAACTCGGCCCTGAGCATGGCGATCATCTTGGCGCGCGAGCCAGGCGACTTGCCGCCTTCGGCTCTGCCGGCTTCGCCCAGACTCGCCGCCACCATCGCCGCCGCCTTCACCATATCGGCCTCGCCCGTCCCGCCCGTCGTCTTCACCACCATCGTCTGCCCGGAGATCAACGCTCCCGGACCGTGGCCCGTGTGAATCGTCGTCACGCCGAACGACCGCAACCAACTCACCAGCGGATCCTTCGCGTTATACGCGTCGATGGCCCGCAACTCGGGCTGGATCGGCGCGGACTTCTCCAGTTGGTCCTGATCGTGAACCTGGTTCAATGCGCCCGACAGGCCCACCGTCGAATGCGCGTCGATCAATCCCGGCGTAACGACCTTTGCCGTCAGCGTCTTCATGCCCGCGGGGATCGGCGTCGATGCCGCAGGGCCCACTCTCTCGATCTTGCCGTCGCGCACGATCACCACTCCGTCCCGGATCGCCGGGCCCGCCATTGTGTAGACCGTCCCGCCCTTCACGGCCAGGGTCTGCGCACCCAGCGGCGCGCACAGAATCAATGCAAGGAGCGTGAATCGCATCAGTTCGTATCTCCTTCCAGCGTGTGTCCGCCGCACTCATCCAGATGCATCAGCGCACCCTCGCGAGCCGCGCCCGGCCCCCCGGTGGCAAATAGACGGTCCGCTTCGTTCGACCGGTCAAACACCTTCTTGCCATCCACCCAGGTCTGCTCAATATGCGTGTAGACCGAGAACGGATCGCCCGACAGCACGATCAGATCCGCGTCCTTGCCCGGCTTGAGCGATCCAACGCGCCCATCGAGTTCCAGCAGTTTCGCATTCGAAGTCGTCACCGCCTCCAGCGCCTTCTGTCTGTCCATACCGGCGCGCACGGCCAGCGCCGCCGAACGCAGGAACCAGCGGGAATCGGTCACGCCGTCGTCGGTATGGAAACCCACCAGTACGCCAGCGCGGTCCATTGCCCCGCCGGTTTCGAAAGAGGCATCCTTGGCTTCAATCTTACCGCCCGGCGAGTCGATCACGATGACCGACGCGCCGATCACGCGCTTCGACGCCGCCGCTTCCCTGGCCACCATCCAGCCGTCCGAGACGTGATGCAACACGACCTTGAAGCCGAACTCCCCGGCCAGCCGCATCACAGTCAGTATGTCGTCATGACGGTGGGTGTGATGCTGGACAATCCGCTTGCCGTCGAGCAACTCCACCAGCGCTTCCATGCCCAAGTCGCGTGGCGGCATCTTCGACGCGTCGCCTGCCGCCGCCTTCACCTTCGCCCGATACTCCTGCGCCTTGATGAACTGTTCGCGCACCAGCGCGGCGGACTTCGCCCGCGTGCCGGGGAACGGCGGGCTGCGCCGCGAGTTGGTCCCATTGGCCATCTTCATGCCGCCGGCGATCGAGCCGTCAGGCAATTTGATCAGCAGGTCGTCGATCGTCCGCGCCTCGCGCAGCTTTAGATATAAGGTCTGACCCGACATCAGGTGGCCCGAACCCGGCATCACGTTTACCGTTGTGATTCCACCGGCGCGCGCCCGCTTGATCGAGGCGGCCCGCGCGTTGACCGAGTCCAGGACGCGCACGTCCGGCTGAATTGGAGCCGACGAATCGGCGCCTTCCGGTTGGCCGACATGCGAGTGCGAATCCACCAGTCCGGGCATGAGAACTCTGCCCTTCACGTCGATCTTCTGTGCATTCGCCGGGATGACGACCGACGCCGCCGGTCCCACGGCCACGATCTTGCCGTTTTCGACAACAACCGTGCCGTTGGCGATCTCCGCGCCTTCGACGGGGATCACCCTGGCGCCGGTAAACGCCACGGGCGGCGACTGTGCAAATGCCGCCAGACCGGCGGCCAGCAGAGCTGGAGCGATGTTGTGGACACGCATAAGGGGATTACAGGAGATTAGCAGGCGCGTCCCAGCATGTGCAACTCCGAAATCCGGATCCGGGCGGCCGTCATCGACCCACGCCCGGCCCATTCCTTGCCGTGCGGCGAGGCAGTTGATCGGAGCCATCCTGTCCTCGGAGATAATCTTGATATTGCATTCCTCACCCCACATCCCCTCCGCCGGCTTGCGGCTCTGGCTTGCCAGTTTTCTGATGATGCTCTGCTCGCTGATCAGCTACATCGACAGGCAGACCCTGGCCGTCCTGGCTCCGACCATCATGCTGGAAACGGGATTGACCACCCAGGAGTACGGCATAGCCATCAGCGCGTTCTCGATCGTCTATATGATCGGCAACCCGCTCTGGGGCAGCATTCTCGACCGCATCGGCCTTCGCAACGGCATGCTTATCGCCGTCGGCCTGTGGAGTCTCGCAAGCGCGGCGCATTCGTGGATGACCGGCCTGGCGGGTTTCGCTCTCGCCCGCGCAGTGCTGGGCTTTGGCGAGGGGGCGACGTTTCCGGGAGGCCTGCGCACGGCATTCGACTCGCTGCCCGCGGACAAACGCTCGCGCGGCCTTGCCCTGGCCTATAGCGGCGGCTCCCTGGGCGCTGTCATCACACCGTGGATCGTCGTCCCCATCACCTTGCACTTTGGATGGCGTTCGGCTTTCATATTCACGGGCTTGGCCGGGTTGGTCTGGATGCTGCTCTGGCGGTCACTGGCACGCCCGCCTTATCTCCAGCCAGCGGTCCGTAGTGTGGCGCGCTTTCACTTTCCAAACCCGAAGGAACGCCGTTTCTGGGCGCTCTGCTTCAGCTACGCACTCGGCGCTTTCCCCCTCGCGCCTGTGCTTTACGTCGCTCCGCTCGTGCTCAACCGTCTTCACGGGCTCACCCAGGCAGACCTGGGCAAGGTTCTCTGGATCCCGCCCCTCGGCTGGGAGATCGGCTACTTTTTCTGGGGCTGGATTGCCGATCGAAACGCAGCGCGGGCAGCCCATCCCGTGAAGTTGATGGTTCTCCTGATGGTCCTCGGCCTGCCCATCGCAACCGTCCCGGCCGTCCATTCACCCGCTGCCGCGCTGGCCCTGTTCTTCTGGGCGATGTTCGTCGCCTCGGGCTTTATCGTGGTCTCGCTCAGGGCGGCGGCCCAAGCCTACCCGCCCGACCAGACGGCTCTGGTAGCCGGGATCGGTGCGGGCTCCTGGTCCGCCGTCGTTGCCGTGGTCCTGCCGATCCTGGGCCGGCTTGTCGACGCCGGGCAGTTCCAACAACTCTTCCTGCTTGTCGCGGCGCTGCCGGTACTCGGAGTCCTTGGCTGGCTTGCTCTTGCGAAGGCGCGTGAGCCGGGCCGGCAGCCGGCTTAACAGATTGGATGCCTGCGCGGTCTACTCGATGACGGCCTGCGAAACCGCGTTGTCGAAGTCGTGGTGAATCGCCCGTCCGGGAGTCTGGATGAACAGGATCGTGACCAGTTGCTCCTTCCGGTTCACCGTCCAATAGGTCGCAAACGCGCCATCCCAGCCATAAGTCCCGTTCGGCTTGCGCAGCCGCGCCTCCACCGCGTCCACCACCACCTCGCCCTCCTTCACCCGGTTCATCACCATCTCATCGATGCGCTTCAACCCTGCGGATGTGAGCCCTGCGCTCTCCGGCTTCAATCGCGAAGCCGCCGCCGCGGCGGCGGCCCCTAGCATCGTAGACGAAGCCACCGCCCAGCGGTTGAATTCTTCCTGCCCGCGGACCCAAGCCACGCCCTGTAAACATGAGGCCGCGAACGAAGAGAGCGGGGTTCTTGGCGCGATCTTCGACACAGCGGGCTCGTTAAGCCGGTTGGTCAGGCTCCTCTTCTGGCCGCCGAGCCGCGTTCCTGCTCGACTCACAGCACACAAATGTCACTTTTTGCTGATTGTGAGAACATTCCGCCCCGCCATCCGTCTTGAGAGTATGAGCAGCCGCTGAACGGTGCACGACACGCGGTTCAGCCGGATGCAATCCTGGACCTCCCGGTTCCACACAACCCAACCGGCTTCGATGCGCCAGGTCTGTGTCCAATCGCTGCCCGGAGAGATTGAAATGCGGCTTAGAGAACGTCAAACCCGGCAACCTCAACGTCTCCCGCCCGGCGGAATCCGCCCCGAGGAAGAGGACCTCGTCCGCATTGTCCTCGGCCTCAGCCCCCGCACCTCGGCCCAGGTCTACAGGTTCCAACTCGACTCTCAGAACGCCCCCAAGCCCGCCGGATTCGCGCGTTCGGCCGCTGTCCGCGAATCCTGATCGCCCCTGCCATTCCGAGCCGGCGCGACTCAATGCACCCGCGGCAACCTGTGGTAATCTGAAAATTACGGGGCGAAAGCGGCCGGCCCAACCGTTGCCTGCGCAAATCAGGCCCTCGTAAGTTGTTCCCAGAGGGCCACCCTAGCTCAGTTGGTAGAGCGGCTGATTCGTAATCAGCAGGTCGCCGGTTCGATCCCGGCGGGTGGCTCCATACCTTTCAAACACATAGCTTTGTAAGGGTTCTACGCCAAATATGGGGGACACCCCACACCCCAAGCCAATCATGCAAAGCTATCCGTGTGTCGTCTCGTACTCGATGATGCCTTCCAGGACGATCTTCGGTAAGTCCGTGCTGATAAACAGTTCCTGCCGCGATCCGGCGGCAAGGGCGATGGCCTTCCAGCCGTTCTGTGTCTGAACGGTGACGCGGATGGTTACCTGTTTGCCCTTGGCGTTGCGGACATGCCGGATGACGCCGGGAATGATGGAACGGATTTCGGGGTGGAACAGAATGCGTTCGAGCACTGGACGGAGATTGTCGATGATCGAGTGCTCGATCTTGAGCCTCCCCTGATTGGCGCGGAGCTTCATGTCATTTGAACCGGTGGCGGAAAAGGAAGTCGACGCCGAAGGCGCCGTTCTCATCCCTCACTGCGATGAGGGACCAATCGTTGCTCAAGTCCCACTCCATCCGCACCACCTGCTGCGACGAGCGCGAGAGGTTGATCGAGTAGGTGAAGATGACATTGCGCGACAGCGACTGTTCAATGGTCAGGCGGGCTTGCGGCAGGTTTTCAACGCCAGTGACGTTGGGGTCGATCTTGATGCGCGAGGCTCCAAAGAACTTCTGGACGCGGCTTGATACCGAGGCGCTTAGCGCCCCTCCGAGCAGCGTATTGGCATTCGACTCGCCAAGGACGCTGGAACGGGATGAGATGGATGCGGGGATGGTGGACGACGTGGCCATGGGGGTGCGGCCGACGGTCAAAAGGGCCAGAATCTCCTGCGACTGAAGTGGAGGCTCGGAACGATAGTTAACGTCAAGGCGGGAGAGCGGGCCGCTGACGTTGAGATACACGGTGACGCCGCGGATTCGGGTCTCGAGGTCAAGGTTGATGGAGGGTTGGATCACGGCTGTGTTGAAGAACAGCAATTCGCCGCGGGAGATGGTGTACTGATTTCCGAAGAACAGCACCTCGCCCTGGTTGACCTCGACCGAGCCCAGGATGACCGGTTTCGCGGGACTGCCGCGCAGGCGCAGGTCGGCGCGCGTTTGCAGGTCCCGCGTATAGCTGGTTTGGAACGTGGCATTCGGGGAGGTGCGGACGCGGACGTCGAACTGGAGATTGCGCAGGAAGGCGTTCTGGGTGGCGGGCACCGGGATGGGGTTGGCGGACCCGGTGATGATGCTGCCGAGGTCCTGCTTCATGTTGAAGCCCGACTTGCGGATCGTGACCAGTCCTGCGAGAAGGCTGCGGTTGGAAGATCCAGTGAGGGTAAGCGATGCGTCGGCCGTGGTCGAAACACCCTCGGGATAGCGAATGCGGACGGCCTCGGCCTCGGCCGACAGACGGTAGCTCAACTCGCGCTTTCCGAATCCGACGAACCCATTGATCTTGAAATTACCGCCGCCGGTTTGGCCCGTGAGGTTGTCGATCTGGGCGCGGTCGCGGTCGAAGTAGATGGTGCCGGAGGCGTTATCGATACCGTTGGCGAGGTTGCGCAGAAAGAACGAGCCCCCGGCGATCTTCATCTGGCCGTTGATGGAGGGGTTAGCCGCATCGCCGCGCATGTTGGCGCTGATTTTCGCGGTTCCTGATGCAATCAGGTCGGCCTCGAAGGTGGAGAGGACCTCGAGATTGACCGTTCCATTCAGACTGAGATCGATGGGCGAACGCGAAGCGAACGAATAGACGCCGGCGATGGTGAGCGAAGTCTCCTTGGCGAGGAACCGCGCCGACCTGATGTAGGCGGCGGAAGAATCGATATCGATCGTGATCGGCGAAGCGTTGCGCAGGACAAGTTCGCTGCTTTCGACATCGGATTCAAGAATGCGTCCTTCGCTGGGCGCCATCTGTAGCCGCGTGAGCACCATGCGTGCCGTGAGCTTCGAAAGGTCCGAGAGTGGGCCCTTGAAGGTAACGTCGCCGCCGGTGAAACCTTGAACGGGCCAAGGCTCGGCCGGGTTCTCGGCAAACGCGAGTTGCAGAGCGCGCAATGGGATTCGCGGCAGAGCGACGCGGCCCTCGCAAGGATATCCGGAGCCGAGGCGTATCCGGGATTCGCCGCCGAAAGCGTGGCCGCCGATGTCGCCCGCTATGCGAAGGAGAACGGCCTGGTTGGCGGTGGAGGCGTCGATGCGGAATGCGCCGAGGGGCCGCGTGCCGGAAGCGAGCGGCGAACTGATGAACCCGGTGAGGGAATTCAAGGTGAATTGCCCATCGGCGAGCGTGGCTTCCGAGGTGATGCCGGCCTGGAGATCGCCGGTCAGGCCGGCTCGAAACTGGCGAACGGTCTCCATCTGAGCCAGGCGCAGTTTCGCTGCGCCGAAGTGGACACGAAGGCGGCCGTTCCGCCAATCGGCCTTGGGATGCTCATAGCTGGCTTCAAGGGTCACCGGGTCGCCATCCATGCGGATCTCGCCGCTGAGGGCCAAAGCGGGTCCTCCCTTCGTCTGGAGGTTGGCGGAGAGGAGATCGAACTTCTCAGAGCCGATGGCCGCGCCGCGCCATTCGAGGCTGAGAGCGCCCAGGGGGGCGTCCGGCGTGCCTTCAATCGTGGCCCGGGCGTTGATTCGGCCGGCGATGGGCGTGGCGAATCCCGAGAGACGCCCCAGGTCCGCGGCATCCACCCCGCGCAGATTCACCGACGCGCGCATTGGAGCGGACATATCGACACGCCAGTTGTCGAGCGTCAGGGCCGCTTCGCCCGTCGAACGGGCGCCGGAATGCGTGAAGTCGAACCGGCGAAGGTGGAGGTGGTTCGAAGCCAGGCGAAAGTCCGCAGTCGCGGAGTCAAAGTCGACTCCGCCGGAGGTGAAGCGGGTGAGCTCGGCCCGGCCTGAGAAGACGGGATCGCGCAAGGGACCGTCGATGACTGCATCCACTCGGGCGGCTCCGCCGTTGAGGGCGAGATAGGGTGTGAGCAGCTTAGCATCCGCGAAGAACAGCGAGGCCGCGGTTTCAACCTCCGCCAGGTCGCGCGTGGACAAAGAGGCGTTGAGCGACTTGCCGAGCGTGCCGGAAACGCGAAGCTCCGTGGCGGGCAGGCGGATTACAGAATCCGCGAGAGTGGCGAGTCCGTCCGATTGAGTCCATTTGAAACCGAACGATCCCTCGGCTGGGAGCCGGTCCGCGGCCGGCGCAATCTCAATCTGCGCCTCCGCCACCGTATCCCGCAGCGCGTCCGCGTCTATCTTGGTGGTGAGCGCGACAGGGCCGCTGACGGAGCCGTCCCAAGGGAACTCGGCATCGGGGATGGCCTTCAGAATCGCGGCCAGCGACACGCCGGACAACACGCCGTAGAGCTTGAGTGAATGCCAATGGCGAAGCTCTGCCTTCCCCGACCACGTGCCGCCGAGCGCCGAGGCGGTTGCGCGTTCAATCGTCACCACGCCGTTCTCCAGCGACGCATCGCCGCGAAGTTCCGCTCCGGCAAGACGGAACTCCGGCGACCCCCATTCGAACCCATCGACGGTGATGGGGCCCCTCGCCGCATAGCCGCCGCCATCCCAGCGCACCGCCGCGTCCCACGTCGCAGTTCCGCCACGGACTCCAGTGATACCGAGATCCGCAAGCGGTTGTGACGCCTTGGCCGTGGCGGTGAAAATGGGGTGTTTGAAATCGGCCAACTCACCCTGCACAATGGCCTCCGCTCCCAGCCTGCGGACCACCGCCCGCTCAATCCCGATCCTGCCCGGTTCGAGCTTGAGGCGCGCGTCGAAGCCGATGCCCCCGAACTCGTTCATGCGCAGGTGGCTTGAGGAGACGCTCGCCTTGTACGCGGGACCGCGTGCCTGGTAGTCCAGCCCAGCGGCGAACTGGCCGGCGATCAGATGGAAGGGGATCGACCGGCGGTCATACTCAAAGAGGCCGCCGTCGATCTGCAGGCGTCGAATCTTGAGCCGCAGCAGGTTCGCAATGGGGTCCGACTTGGGATCCGGCCTGGCCGGCGAAGGCAGGTTCGTCCTGCCATCCTTGTCGACATAGATGTGAATCGACGGCCGCTTGAGCGCCAACCCGCGGAGAATGACGTCGCGCCGCAAGAAGGAGACCACCTGAAGGTCCAATGTAATCTCTGGCGCCGTGAACAACGGGGCTTTGTCCGCGGCCTCCCGTCCATGCAGCGTGAACTCGTTGACCGTGACGCGCATTGCACGCCAGTCAAATTGGAAGGAGAGCAACTCGGCCTTTCCGCCGGTGGCGGTCTCGGTCCGGGCGATGATCGTCTGGCGGATCCGTTCGGCGAACCAATCGCTCGACACAACCGCAATTGCAGCCCAGGCAAGCAACGCGACGGCGCCAAGCGCGGCCAGGATCCACTTCCGCCGCCTCACTTGAACGCCTCCTCGAAGTAGCGGACCCGCGTCTGCTTGCGCGTCTGTTCGAGCCAAAGCTGAGAGGCGCTGGTGGCGAGTTCAGTGTTGAGGATTTCGATGATCCGTTCGCGAAGCGTACTGACCGCGGGCGGATCCACTCCGGGCGTGCGCGCCCGGAACTGGGGCAGAAAGACATCGCTGTAGTAGCGCGCGATGTCCTCCTCGCCGATCAGCACGCTGGGCCTGAAACGGTAGTCGATGAAGCGGACCAACGTGAGGCGCCAGGCGGCCTGGTCTCTCATCTCTTGTTCGGAAAACCCGTATTCGAGGGCGCTGGAGAACATTTTCTGCTTGTCCACGCCGAGCGATGCGGCGAACTGGCCCAGGGCCTCCTCGATCTCCGGATACGACGGAGCGGCGTAGCGGCTCAGTTCCGCCTCGCGGCTGATAATAGCCTGATCGACCAGCAGAGATGCGGCGCGCCGCAGGTTGGCCTCCGAAAAATCGGGCTGCGTCTTCTCAAGGAACGCGGCGATGCGAATCTGCCTGCGGATGTCGCTGAGCGTGACCACCTGTCCGGCCACCGACGCAGCGATGCGGTCGACGATCTCCGCCCTTCCCGTAAGTGCGGCCGCGGCAAGCATCAATGGAAGTAGACGTCTCATCAGAAGCTCTGCCCGATGGAGAAGTGAAACTGGAACGGGTAGACGCGCTGCGGTACGTTGCGCTGCCCGCCTCCGCTGATCAACTCGTCGAGCGTACCCCGGTAGCCGACAAACCGCGGCGAGTTCGGCGCATAGGCGAAGTCGAGCCTCACCGGCCCGACCGGCGTCTTGACGCGGAACCCCAGCCCTACCGCCTGCACGGCATAGTCGAAGTCCTGGCGGTCCTTCTGCCGGTAGCGGAACGAGAGCTTGTCGAATGACGAATAGACGTTGCCGAAGTCGTGGAAAATAACGGCGCCGAGGTTCGTGCCGACAAGCGGAAATCGGAGTTCGGTGCCGTGGAAGAGGTATGAGTTGCCTCCGATGGGAAAGCCGGTTTTCGGGTCGCGGGGCCCCGCCTGATTCTCGGGGAAGCCGCGGTGTGTCGTCGAACCGCCGGCATAGTAGCGTTCCGGCAGCGGCACCGGATCGTTCACCAGGTTGTGCAACCAGCCGATCGTGAGAGTGCGCGCCAGGACGAAGCTCCGGCTGATGCGGTAATAGGAGGAGTTCCGCGCCGAGATCCGGGAGTAGCTGGTATTCCGCGAAAGCTGGGAGGGAGCGTAGCCAACGTCGATCGTGTTGATGAAACCGCGGGTGGAGTCGAGCGGATCGTCCCGGCGGTCCTGAATGAACGAGCCGGAAAAGACGGTCACCTGCACCGGCCGCGAGTAGATCGGGATCAAATCCGGATCGATCTGCAGGGAATCCTTGGCCACGCTCACGGCGCGGAAGATGACGCGGTACTGAAGCGTGTTCGGCCGTGACAGGCGCTGCGTGATCTGAAAAGCGTTCTCCGAGCGGGTTGACGTAAAAGTGCGGATGTCGCGCGAGCGGTCGAAGAAACTGGACAGCGTCAGACTGACGTTCTCGTTTCCGCGGAACTGCGGAGCCAGATAGTTCACCAGGACCCTCTGCTGGAAGTTCGACACCCGCAACGTGGACGAGAGCGTGTGCCCCAATCCGAGGAAGTTCAACCGGCTGACCCCAATCTGCGCGCGCGGGCCAAAGCCGGCCGCCCCAGCGGGCGATGTGAAACTGCTGCCTCCGCCGATCCGGCCGAACTCGGCGCCGAACCCCACGTTGAGCGAGTACTTCTTCGCCTCTTCCAGTTGCATGATGACGGACTTGTTGCGCTCCCGCCCATCGGGATTCTGCACCGCCACCACCACCCGCGCGAAAATACCCAGGTCGTAGAGCCGGCGCTGCGTATCGACAATGTTGCTCTGCGACAGCGGGTCCTGCGGCGATACCGTTAAACGGCTGGTGACCAGATCCTCGCGCGTGGCCCGCAGACCGTTGAGAAGGACATCGCGGACGAAATAGCGGCGGCCCTCGTTGACCGCATACTTCAACTCGATCCGCTGCGGCTCGGCGGAATCGCTGATCGTGGCGTCGAATGTCGCGTCGGGGTAGCCGTTGTTGAAGTAGTAGTTCAGGATGTTGTCGCGGTCGGTGGCGACGGTGGTGACGCTGAAGGGCTGCCCTGGGCTGGACATGACCATCCCCTGAATCTCATCAACCAGCCGCAGATCGACGCCCGACATGTCAAGACCGCTGACAAACCACTGCGCCCCTTCGTTGATCACATAAGTCACGCCGAGAGCGTCGGCATCACCGCCATGGCCGTTCTCCACCTTGGCTTCGACGCGCGCGTCGCGAAATCCGTTGGCGCGGTACAGTTCCAGGATGGCGTCCTTGTCGCGGGCCACCAGGCCGCTCGAAAACCTGCCGCGCCGGTACTGTGGGAATCGGGCCGGGATAATCGCCAGCCGCTCCCGGATCGTGGCTTCGTCGAAGTAAGTCGCGCCCTGGATGCCAAGGTGGACCAGTTTGTACCTCTGACCCTGGTCGATCGTGTACCGAATCACCTGGCCCCCTGGCCGGGGGCCATCGCTCACACTGAACGAAACCTTCGCTTCAAAGTAGCCGGTGGCCTGAAAATGGGCCTGGAGGTTGTTCTGGCCTTCGATGAGCAACTCCCGGTCCACCGTCCGCTCCTGATAAATGGGGAGCAAATCCCGGAGCGCCCCTCCGCCGAGGCGAGCCCCTTCCGTACGGACCGCTACCATCGGTCCGGCCTGGATCTCGACGGTCGGCCTCAGTGTGTTCGCGGCCGCATCGTAGTCGAGTGAAGCCAGTCGAACCTGTGACATCAGGTAGTTCTTTTTAAGGTAGGAGGAACGAAGCTTCTCCAGGCCATCCTGCACCCTGCGTTCGGTTGCGGACTGATAGCCGCGCAATCCCCACCAGCGCAGCCATTTCGTCGTGCGAAGAAGTGACCGGTTACTCTTCTGCGGATCACCGGTGAACACCGGGGATGCGAACTTGGCCCTCTCGCCCGGATCGACTATGAAGCGAAGGAAGACCTCCTGGTGACTCGCCCGGTGATCGATTTCGTAGTCGATCTTCGGATTCATGAACCCATTGGACCGCAGGATCTCCCGCAAACCCTCGACCGCCGCCGGCAGTTCGGTTTCATCTTCCACCGCGCCGCCAAGTTCAAGCCGCGTTGCGCTGTTCAGCACTGCCGGGTTGGGCGGGTTCGGCACGCCTTCGATGAGCAACTGGCTGAGGAAGTAGGACGGTACTGTCTTGAACGTGAGGATGAGACCTTCAGGCGCGTCTTCCACATCAGCTTGGATGTCTTTGTACCGGCCCGTGGCGAACATTCGCCGAACCGCATTGCCCAGCTTGGCCTCGGTGAAAATGTCCCCGGGCCGGATAACAACCGATTGCCCGATCTGGTCCCTCGACAGCGGCTGGTCTTTCGGTTCCAGCAGAACCTGGTAGATTTTTCGACCGTTATAGCGCTCGGCCTGCGCAGAGACGGGAGGTCCCGTCAACCAGAGGGCACACGCCAGCAGGGCACCAGCAAGGCCGGGGCGAATCACGTACTGCCATGATACCAGCGCCATTGGTAGGATTGCTTCAAGTGACGGATTTCACAAGCCCCGACCGGTACTCCCGCCAGACTCGTTTCACGGGCATCGGCGAGGACGGCCAGCGCCGCCTCAACGCCGCCACCGTGGCCGTTGTCGGTTGCGGGGCGCTCGGCTCCTTTCACGCATCCGCCCTCGCGCGGGCCGGTGTGGGCCGGTTGAAGCTGATCGACCGTGACTTCGTCGAGCTGAGCAACCTTCAGCGCCAGTGGCTCTATACCGAGAGTGACGCCGAACAGGCCCTGCCCAAAGCCGCCGCCGCCGCCGCGCACCTTGGCATGGCGAACAGCAACGTCATCTGCGAAATCCACATCGCCGACCTCGTTCCCGGCAACATCGAAGAGATCCTCGAAGGCTGCGGCCTGATCCTGGACGGCACCGACAACTTCGACACGCGCTACCTCCTCAACGACTACGCCGTCCAGTCCGCCATCCCCTGGATTTACGGCGGCGCCGTCGGCTCCTATGGCTTGGCGATGCCCGTCATCCCCGGCCAGACGGCCTGTTTCGAGTGCATCTATCCCGAGCCGCCCGCCGGCGCTCAACCGACCTGCGAAACCGCCGGCGTCGTCAACACGCTGACAGCCATGGTCGCCGCCTGGCAGGTCAGCCTGGCGCTCAAAATCCTTTGCCGCGGCGCCGATAGTGTCGAATCGAAAATCACCACTATCGACGTCTGGAGCGGTATGGTCCGGCAAATCACCATGCCCGCGCCGGATCCGCACTGTCCCGCTTGCGCCTTGCGCACCTGCCGTCATCTACAGGGGGAAGGCCGTCCTCCAATCTCGCTTTGCGGCCGCAACGCCGTTCAGATCCATGACCGCCGCCGGCCCCTGGACCTCGCCGCTCTTGCCGCTCGCCTCGCTCCGCTGGGTGACGTCCGAGCCAATGAATTCGCCATCCGCTTCATCGTTCCGCCCCACGAAATGACCATCTTCGCCGACGGCCGCGCCATCGTCAAAGGCACCACCGATCCAGGCCTCGCCCGCAGCCTCTACAGCCGCTACATCGGCAATTGAAGCGGAACATCCCGTCCTTTTTGCGGTAGATTGAAGACGGACGCTTAGCTCAGTTGGTCAGAGCACCACCCTTACAAGGTGGGGGTCGTCAGTTCGAGCCTGACAGCGTCCACCACCCCGTATCCTGATTCAGCGGCCGCGCAGCGCCTCGAAATGCGCAAGCGCCGCGCTGCCCAGGCCGGAGAGGTTGTACCCGCCCTCCAGAACGCTGACCAGCCTTCCTCCAGCCGACAGCGCGGCAACCTCCATCAGGACCGCCGTCATCTCGGCAAAGTCGGAATCCTTCAGAGTAAATCGCCCCAGGGGATCGCCGCGCTTCGAGTCAAAGCCGGCTGAGATCAGAACCAGCGACGGCTTGAACCGCCGGGCGGCGGGAAGCAGTTTCTTTTTGAACGCGCCCAGAATCTCGGCATGGCCCGCGCCCGCCGGAAACGGGCAGTTGATCGTGTAGCCAAGGCCCGCGCCATCGCCGGTCTCATCGGCGGCGCCGGTGCCCGGATACCACGGCCACTGGTGGGTGCTGAAGAAAAGAACGCTGTGGTCGGTGTAGAAGATCTCCTGCGTCCCGTTGCCGTGATGGACATCCCAGTCGGCGATCAACACCCGGTCCACCCCATACAACTTCTGGGCATAACGGGCCGCGATCGCCACCGTGTTAAACACGCAGAAGCCCATCCCGCGCGACGCCGTCGCGTGATGGCCGGGGGGCCTGACCACTGCGAACGCGTTCTTCGCCCTTCCTTCAAAGACCGCATCCACCGCCGACAGCGCCCCACCCACGGCCAGCAGAGCCGTTTCCAGGCTATGTTCGCCCAGGTTGGTGTCGCCCGTGCTGAGCCGGTCGGCCTTGCGATCCACGTCATGCAAAACGTTCTTCCAATACTGGCGCGTGTGAGCCAGGTGAACGTCATCCTCGGTGGCCATGCGCGGCGGGATCCGCGTTGCCGATTCAAGAACGCCCGACTTTCGCAACGCCTCCGACAGCGCCATATAGCGATCGGGCGATTCCGGATGACAAGGACCTGGGTCGTGGCGGCGGTAGGCGTGGTCAAACACCAAGCCCGTGCCAGGCGTCTGGGCGTGCGATTCGGCGGCCCGCGATCCGTGAGGCTGGCTCGTCCCAGACATGGATGCCATTGTCGCACGGCGGTTGCGCCTCCTCTGGCGGAACAAAGTCAACCGGACATCCGTCTCTCATTCTTGAACGGCCATGGCCATCGCGATAGGCGGCCTCATCGGAGTCGCTCTCGGATTGCTGGCGACTCAGATCATCGGCTCGATGCCGTTCCTTGGGGCCGCCTTCAAGGACAACACAGGCGCCGGAGACATCCACCTTGAAGTCTCCATGTCCGCCATAGCCATATCCATGGGCGTGCTGCTCGTGGTCGGTCTCATCGCCGGCATCGTCCCGGCCATGAAAGCCTCCCGCCCCGACCCTATCGAAGCCCTGCGCTACGAATAGACGCGCCGCTGGCCGCTTGGTGCATACTGGGGACGAGGTGACCGGCCGCATGAGGCGCATCATCCAAGTTCGGATTACCAGAGGCGAGTCCCAATACGTCGCCGAATGCCTGGACCTGCCCGTCGTCACACAGGCTCCGACGCTGGACGAATTGGCGGTGAACATCCGCGAAGCGATAGCGCTCCACCTGGAATCGGAGGATCTTGAGGCTCTCGGGTTCTCAGCCGAGCCCACAATCCTGGCCACAATGGAACTCGCCGCGGTGGCGTGAAACCGATGCGGCTCGCAAGCCGGCGCGCTATCGCATATTCGCCTTTAGAACCTTCTTCCGCAACCGGATCGAATTCGGCGTCACCTCGACGAACTCATCCTCGTTGATGAACTCGATCGCCTGTTCCAGGTTCAACAACCGCGGCGGCACCAGCCGGATCGCCTCGTCGGCCGAGGCAGCCCGCATGTTCGTCAGTTTCTTCTCTTTCACGATGTTGACGTTCATGTCTTCCTGCCGCGAGTTTTCGCCGATCACCATGCCCTCATACACTTCCGTCACGGGCGAGATGAAGATCACGCCGCGCTCCTGCAGGTTGAAAATGGCATACGCGGTCGCCGATCCCCCGCGATCCGCCACCAGCGCGCCCGTCAGGCGCATCGGAATGTCGCCCTGCCACTCGATATAGCCATGGAACAGCGAGTTCATGATCGCCGTCCCTTTCGTGTCGGTCAGCATCTCCGAGCGCAGTCCGATCAGCCCCCGCGACGGCACCAGGAACTCGAGCCTCACGCGCCCCGACCCGTGGTTGACCATCTTCGACATCTTGCCCTTGCGGATGCCCAACTTCTCGATCACCACGCCCACATACGGCTCCGGCACGTCCACCACCAGCAGTTCCAGCGGTTCCATCAGCTTGCCGTCCACCGTCTTCGTGATGATCTGCGGCTTGCCCACCATCAACTCGAAGCTCTCGCGCCGCATCATCTCGATCAGGATCGCCAACTGCAGTTCGCCGCGGCCCATCACCTGAAACTGATCGGGTCCGCCGGCCTCCTCAACGCGCAGGCTGACGTTTGTCAGCAGTTCCTTGTCCAACCTATCGCGCAGGTTCCGGGACGTCACGTAGGCGCCTTCACGGCCCGCGAATGGCGATGTGTTGATGGTGAACAACATGCCGATCGTCGGTTCGTCGATCTGAATATGCGGCAACGCCTTCGGCGTCTCCGGATGCGACACCGTCTCGCCGATGGTGATGCCCTCGACGCCCGCGATGGCCAGCACGTCGCCGGGTAGGGCGCGCGTCTCTTCCACCCGCTTCAAGCCCTCGAACGAATACATCTTCGTGATGCGCGTCCGCTCCACCTTGCCGTCCAGCTTGGTGATCGATACTTCGTCGCCGCGGTTCAATGTGCCGTTGAAGACTCTGCCGATGGCGATGCGTCCCAGGTAATCCGAGTAGTCCAGGTTGGCCACCTGGAACTGCAGGATCGCATCGGGGTCGCCCTTCGGCGGCGGAATGTGTTTCAGGATCGCCTCGAACAGCGGCTCAAGGGAGTCGGACTCGTCCTCCAGCGCAAGCTTCGCGATGCCGTCGCGCGAAACGGCATAGATGACCGGGAAATCGAGTTGGTCTTCCGAAGCGTCCAGATCGATGAAGAGGTCGAAGATCTCGTTCAGCACCTCCTGGCAGCGCGCGTCCGGACGGTCGATCTTGTTGATGACGATGATCTGCGGCAACCGCGCCTCAAGGGCCTTCGACAGGACGTAGCGGGTCTGCGGCAGCGGACCTTCCGAGGCATCGACAAGCAGCATCACCCCATCCACCAGATTCAGCGCCCGCTCGACTTCGCCGCCGAAATCCGAGTGGCCCGGCGTGTCGACGATGTTGATCTTGTAGCCGTGGTAATGCACGCCCGTCGTCTTCGACAGGATGGTGATGCCGCGCTCGCGCTCGAGTTCGTTCGAGTCCATCGCGCGCTCTTCCACTCTCTCGTTGGCGCGGAAGATGCCGGATTGGCGGAACATGGCGTCCACCAGCGTCGTCTTTCCGTGGTCAACGTGCGCAATGATAGCGATGTTTCTGAGTTGGGGGTTCGAAGATGTCATGCGGGGCAAGGGAATGCGGGAACCTATATTGTCCCACGTTGCAGCCTCGCCGTGCGCGGCCCCTATGGATCGAGCTTCACAACGAACGCGTCCGCCGACCATCGCTTCAACCCAGGCGTCATCGCCTCGGCTTCCTCTTGTGTCGCGCTGTTGCCGGCAAGCACGCGCCAACTCGGCGGGTCGCCGTCGCGCTTCACGATCCGCACAGGCGCATATCCCTTCTCCAACTCCGCCTTCAGCGCCTCTGCCCGCGCCTTCTCACGGAACGCCCCCACCTGCACCGCATAGCCCGTCTCGCCCGCCGCCGGCCCATATCCGAGCACCATCACTCTCACCTTCGCCGTCCCTGGACCAATCATCGCGATCCGCTCTGCCGCCGCCCGCGACAAATCGATGATGCGCCCTCCAGCAAACGGCCCTCGATCGTTGATCTTCACCTCGACGCTCTTCTCGTTTGTGAGATTCGTCACCATCACGCGCGTGCCGAACGGCAGTGTTCGATGCGCCGCGGTCATCTTCTCCATGTCATAGATCTCGCCGTTCGCGGCGCGTCTTCCGTGGTACGGATGGCCGTACCAGCTCGCGACGCCAGTCTCCATCGCGCCCACCGAAGGCGCCGCCGGAACGCGCGGCGTGCGCTTCTTCCTCGCGCACCCCGAAAGAAAAATGCAGAGCGCCGCGCACGCCGCGATCGCCGCCGCAGTGCTCCGAACCCGCACCAACATTGGGGCTGAGTGTTTCAAACGTTTTTGAACGCTCATGTTGCGGCCTTGCTCCGCTTCCGCAAGCTCACTTTTTCCTTGACTTTGTTTTGAGTACAAGTTTATACAGAGATCATAATGCGATCGATAGCGATCGTGACATCTGATGTCAGGGAGACACAATCAATGAGAAACGCGACCAAGAAGGCTGCCGCCCCCAAGAAGGCTGCCGCCCCCAAGAAAGCTGCTGCTCCGAAGAAGGCTGTTGCGCCCAAGGCCGCTGCGCCGAAGGCTGCTGCTCCTAAGGCTGCCGCTCCTAAGGCTGCCGCCCCTAAGAAGGCTGCCGCCCCCAAGAAGGCTGCTCCGAAGAAGGCTGCTGCTCCGAAGAAGAAGTAACAACGCGGCGTTCCTTTCAGGGACGCGGCAAACGGAATCAACCCTCAGGCCTCGGCGCAAGCCGGGGTCTGTTGCTTTTAGAAACCCTTTCTCCACTCCGCCACCCGGAAGCTCTCGCCCATCCCAACCAGAATCGTCTTCAGCTTCAGCCGCAGCTTCACGCGCTCCGCTTCACTCTCCGCTTCGATCGCCCGCCCCACGCCCTCTTCAGCGCACTCATCCATCACCCAGCCCGCCAGCGTCCTCAATCGTCCATCCCTCCAGCCCAACTCCGCCGCCCACTCCATCAGATACGTGAACGGCACATGCGCCGTAATGTCCTGCTCGCCGGGATTCTCCAGCACCTTGTCGCTCGCCCGGTGGCGTCTGTATCCCATCAGCGTTCCTTTCGGAAATCGCCTCAACTCTCTCTCCGTGTACCCATAGTCGATTGCCGCCACGCGGCCGCGCGTAAGCCTCGCGTCCATTTCGAGCAACATCCCTCTCGCCTTCACCGGTAACTCGATCCACGCCTCGGCGTCTTCGATCTGCAACCCAGCCCGCTCCGCATACGCCCGCCACTCTTCACCCAACTCTTCACCCTCCATCCACTCGAACCCGTCGTCCTTCACCCCCACCCGCATCAGCCGCCATGCGCCGTCTCTCCTCTTCGCCACATCCACCGGCAACGCGTCAAATAACTCGTTCGAAAACACCACGCCCTCAAACCGCGCCGGCGCTTCGTCCTTCCCTACATCCACCGCCGCGTAGCCGAACGGTTCCAGAAACTCCGCCATCTCCCTCCGTCCCGCGCCCCACTCCACCGCGCGAAACTCCCCGCCAAACTCCGCCTTCCATTTCTCCATCGCCGCCGCCATCAGCCTGCCAAACACCGGCTGCATCTGCTCAGACGTGTAGAAGTCGCCCGCCCGGCCAAACACGTCTCTCCCGCTCGTGTAGTAACCGCATTCGCCGCCGTACAGCGCCACCTCCATGAAGCGCGAAAACGCCACCGGCCCGGCGCGCCTGATCTCGGCCGCGATCCTCTCGCCCGCCGCCGTCACGCCTCTCTGTCCTTTCGCCGCGGATTCAACGTGAACATCTCCACCAGGTAGTCGTGCAGACAATCGTGGAGATACCTCTGCAACTGCCATTCGAACTGCGAACTCACCGCATCCCGCTCATGCACCGGCGCCGAGTATTCATGGATCCCATCCATCCCGCCCTTCACTCTCATCCGCAATTCCACCCCCATCGAGCCTTCCTCCGCGAAGAACTCCACAAGTGGATGCTCATACTTCGTCAGCTCTTGCCTCACCCTCTCCAATGTGTTCATATCGACTCCAGAAGTATAGACTGACTTTCGATGCCCCTGCCCGCCACCATCCGCGTCAAAATCAGCTCCGAAGCCGCCGGTTACATCGCCCTCACCCCTGTCGTCGTCCAGGACATCGAACTCGTCCAACTCCTCGAATACATCGCCGCCGCCGCTGGCTCCGAACCCGCCGCCGTCTCGTCCATGCTTCAACGCGGCGTCGTTGTCTCCGGCGCTTCCCGCTTCCGCTGGCAAGGCTTCGCCGCCGATCCCGCCGAACTCTCCGCGCTCCTCGCCCGCCTGCCCTCCGACGACCCTTCGCGCCCATTCGACCCGTCCCTCTGCCAGCGCCTCGCCTTCGTCTCTCAGTCGCGCCGCTTCGATCTCTCCCGCGAACTCGCCTCCCGCAATCGGCTCTTCCGCCAACCCTTCTGGACGTCCTTCCTCGCCGCCCTGCCCGCACCCTCTTACGTCTGTTACCTCCACGGCGAACGCGCCGACCTCTATCGCCTCGCTCTCATCCCGCCCATCGCCGCCTCGCTCCGCCAATTCGCCCCCTTGCTGCCCGGCCGCGGCGCCGCCCGCCTCCTTGCCTCTCACCCCTTCACCTCAATCGAATTTCACGTCCCCCGCTGATGTCCCGTCTCCAAAGTTCGCTCAATAAGTATCGGAAGGCGGACGCCCTCGTCCGCACCGGACCCCTTGGTCCGGCTGCGCTGGGGTGGCGGAACAGGTGCACATTCCGGGATGTGAGCGTTCGCAACTGGGGCGCCGGCAGCGCCCGTCGCGCTCCGGGGGCATAGCCTTTTGCGATGAACCTCTGGGACGGGACACTAACTTCCACTTGCTATTCACGCCGATGCGGCGATAAACCTGTTAAAGACCTCTCGCTCCACAATCGCCATGACCTCCGACAAAAGTGAACTCTACGCCCAGCGCCTCAACCGCTACGTCACCGCCGGCCGCAATCTTAAGCCCGATCGCGTCCCGCTTCGCCCCTTCGCCGCCGAGTTCACCGCCGCCCATTGCGGCATGACCTGCCAGGAGGTCGCTCACGACTACAACAAGGCCTTCGAAGCCGTCATTCGCTGCTGCCACGACTACGACTGGGACGCCGTCGTCCCCAACATGGTCTACGTCTGGACCGGCCTCGCCCAGACCGCCTCGCTCCGCTACTACGCCATCCCCGGCATCGACATCCCCGCCGATGTCGCCTTCCAATACCGCGAGCCCCCAGCCGACGGCGCCTGGATGAAACGCGAGGAATACGACCAACTCATCGAGAACCCCGTCCGCTTTCTCTACGAAGTCTGGTATCCGCGCGTCGCCGCCGAACTCGCACCCGCAGGCTCTCCCCACAACCTCCGCCACAACATCGCCCTCGTCAAGAGCACCTGGGCAATGTCCTCCTACTTCAACGCCTTTGGCCCGCAACTCGCCCGCATGAAGACCGAGTGCGGCACGCCATCGTCCATCTGCGGCATGTTGAAGGCGCCTCTCGACGTCCTCGCCGATAAGTTCCGCGGCTACGTCGGACTCGCCTTCGACCTCATGGAGATCCCCGAAAAAGTCGAAGCCGCCTGCCAGGCGCTAATGCCCCATCTCCAATGGATCGCCCTCTCCGGACTCGATCCCGAACAGAACATCCCCATCCCCATCTGGATGCACCGCGGCTGCGTCCCCTTCATCTCCCACGACCACTTCAACCGCATCTATTGGCCCACGCTGCGCCCCATCGTCGATTCCATCTGGGAACGCGGCAACCAGGTTCTGTTCTATGCCGAAGGCAAGTGGGACGCGCACTTGGACGCCTTCGCCGAGCTCCCCGCCGGCAGCATCATCTACCACATCGACCGCGGCGATCCCGTCCTGGTCCAGCAGAAGCTCGGCAACAGGTTCTGCACCTCGGGCGGCGTGAACAACGCGCTGCTCTTCCTCGGCACCCCCGATCAGGTCCGCGACCGCTGCAAGTTCTTGATCGACACTCTCGGCGCAGATGGCGGCTACATCATGGACGCCAGCGCCATCATGCAGAACGACGCCAAGGTCGAAAACGTCCGGGCGATGACCGACTTCACCCGCCAATACGGCGTCTACTCAAATCAACCCAACTCCTCGGCGCCTCCCCGCCCTCCCGCCAATCGTCCCAAAGCGCCCGCGCCCATGCTGCCGCGTGTCCCCGCCGGAGTCTGCTTCCCCTGGGAAGAGAAGCTCAAGGAACTCCCCCCGATACCCGGAGACCCGGCCCTGGCCCGCCGCATCTACGAAGACCTCGACGCCCTGGCCTACGTTTACATCTGGCACATGGTCCTAAGCTTCTGAGCCGCCGCGCGCTGCCTGGTGGGGCAGGCTTCAGCCTGCGAAGGGCTTCAGCCCGCCCGCCCCCAATCAGCCAAACGTGCTCGATCAACGTGTGACCGCCCGGGCCTTCTCATCGCCGCCAATCCAAATCGAATACGGAGCGATCCTCACCGCTCGCCCGCTCGACAACGTGACAACGGCCGCCGCGTCCCCATGATTCAACAACGCCGCCCGGCCATCTTCCATCTGCGTCCAGTACGTGTCATCCGGCTTCCGCATCGTCACCGCGGCCCGCACCGCGGGGCGCAAGCTCTTCACCTTTGCCAACTCGCCGCACATACTCCGCAAACGCGCTGAACGGCTCCGTCTGGCCCGCAAACAGCATTGCACGCCCCTTTCCAGTCTCGCCCGCCTTCCAGCCTCGGTAAACCGTGGAATCGCCCTCAACCGTCTGTAGCGGCCCCTCACGCGACAACTCACGATCCGGATAGAACAACACCCCGCCCCGCTCAACCCAATCCCCGATCCGGTCCAGCACCGCCTTCTCCGTCGTGTTGCCCCATACCATGATCACCGCCTTGTACCGCTCGAGCGCGCCATCGGCGATCATCTGTTCGCTCACCATGTCGAAATCGGCCACCGCGCGCCAGTCCGGTCCCGGCCCTCGCGCCAGTGAAATCCCATTGCCCTTCAGTGGCGTTTTCGCCGGCCAACTTGCCACCTCCGCCCCCTGAATCAGCGGACACCACAAGGCCATCACCAACGCGCCGGACACCATCTTCGCCGCCCTGCCGCGCCACGCCATCACTCCGCCGTCAATACTGCGCATTCTCTTTCTCCCCGCCCGCCAGTTCCTCATTCGGTTCCTCCCAATATAGTTCCTCCGTGGCCAAACCAACGGTCCGCCTCCCGCCGCGCGACGGGGCTATAATCGTGCCGTGGATCCAAGATCTCGAAACCACCAGAAGTGAGCAGGAGTGAATTCAATGAGTTCGATTCAACCATGCGGTCCTGACCGCCGCGCGTTCATCAAGAAGGCGGCGTTGACGGCAGGCGCCCTCGCGCGCTCCAGCGCCGCCATGGCGAAGGTTGCATCGAACTGGAAGAACCAGATCGGTCTCGAACTCTACACCGTGCGCAACCTCCTCACGCCTGAAGGCTACGAGGCGACCATCGCCAAGATTGCCGCCATTGGCTACAAGGAGGTCGAGCCGGCCGATCCCTACAACCGCATGAATCCCGCCGAATACAAGGCCCTCCTCGACAAGTACGGCCTGAAGATGTTCAGCACCCACGCCGACGCCACCGAGGGTCCCGATCTCGAAAAGGAACTCGAAGGCCAGGCCCGCATGGGCATCAAATACACCGCCGTTCGCGCGCCCCGCCCCGCCGTTAGTCGTCCTCCTGGCGCTGCAGCCAAGCAACCCAACCGCCCTCCCATGCAGCGCCCCCCGCTCACCGTCGAGTCCGTCAAACAGTCCGCCGCCCGCATGAACAAGTTCGGCGCCATCCTCAAGAAGTTCGGCATGAAGTATTACATCCACAACCATGCCGGAGAGTTCGATCTACTCGACGACGGCAAGACCACCCAGTACGACATCCTTCTCAAGGAAACCGACCCCGCCCTCGTCGCCATGCAACTCGACATCGGCTGGGCCTGCATGGCCGGCCAGGACGTCCTCCAGATGTTCAAACGCAACCCCGGCCGCTACGAACTCTGGCACGTCAAGGACGCCAAGTACAAGCAAGCCGACCCGTCGCTGACGCCCACCGCCCGCGCCCGAGCCAGCCAGATCGTCACCATGGGCGAAGGCGACATCGACTACAAGACGGTCTTCGCCAGTGCCAAACAAGCCGGTCTAAAGTACTTCGTCATCGAGCAGGACACCGCCGGCCAAGGCGGTCGCGACGCCCTCGAAGACTGCAAAATCGCCTACCAGAACCTCCACAAAATCCTCTCCTAGCCCCCAAAACCGGAGGGCGGGTCCCCTGACCCGCGCGGGACCCCCAGGTCCCGCTTCTTCATCCCGCCTTCCACCTGTCACTCTCGACGGACTGCCCATGCGCCGTCGGCCCACAAATGCCCATGAAACACGCGCCCAAACGCCGAGGCCGCGAACGAAGAAAGCGGGTTCCCATCCGCATTGCCGACAGAACGGGTTCGTCCTTCACCCCCTACCCGCAAACGCTCCCCCCAATAAACCGCGGCCCATTCTCCTCGTTGAAGTAATACACACTCAATACTTTCCCCCCAGGCAGCGCCACCGCCCACGGATACCCCAAATCCCCGCTCCCGCCGTCATCCCGTAAAACAATCTCCTGCGCCCTCCCCGCATCCGTGCACTCCGCATTCAACACACGCGCCCTCACCCCATACGGCTTATGTCTGTACCCATAAACCAGCCAGACCCGCCCGTCTTCCAAC
>CAZLDN010000037.1:0-41395 GCA_964558355.1 uncultured Candidatus Solibacter sp. | reverse complement strand
CAAACTGACAGCCGATTATTCTTGACAAACATCCTCAGATGTCTGATACGAGCGGTTGGCGTTTTTATCCAAAGTGTCAGACAGCTCTGCCACTTTCGAGATTTTCTGCGTCTGGCGGCACTATCTGAGTAGGCGAACTGGTCGCGAACTGGTCGCGAACTGAACGCGAACTGGTCGCGAACTGGTCAGCCTGCGAACTGGTCAGCCTATGCACACACCGGCCAGCAAGAAAAAGAGCTGGGGTTGCCCGTCGATTCACGGGTGACTACAGCACGAATCCCTCGTTCTATGCTTCCCCCGAGCTGGGGTTGCCCGTCGATTCACGGGTGACTACAGCACGGTGGATGGGCAAGATTCCCGACTTCGCGCTGGGGTTGCCCGTCGATTCACGGGTGACTACAGCAACACAGCCCGCCACTCGACAGGCACGCCTGCTGGGGTTGCCCGTCGATTCACGGGTGACTACAGCCAGCGACCGCCCGCCCCGGCGAGCCTACATGCTGGGGTTGCCCGTCGATTCACGGGTGACTACAGCAGGACGGTGAAGGATAGCGTCATGCGGCTGCTGGGGTTGCCCGTCGATTCACGGGTGACTACAGCCGGTTCGACTGCCATCTGATTTGCACATCGCTGGGGTTGCCCGTCGATTCACGGGTGACTACAGCGGAGAATGGCAACCAACGCGGCCTGATGTTGCTGGGGTTGCCCGTCGATTCACGGGTGACTACAGCCTGTGGTACGTCCTGACGCGCAATGCAGGGCTGGGGTTGCCCGTCGATTCACGGGTGACTACAGCGGACGGGCTAGGCGAAAGAGGCTGCATGGGGCTGGGGTTGCCCGTCGATTCACGGGTGACTACAGCATGACGTGATCCCAGACCTGCCCGTGCTTGGCTGGGGTTGCCCGTCGATTCACGGGTGACCGGCCGGCCTCAAACAGCCTGATGGCGCATCCGGACCCGTGGGCCCTTCGCGCAGTCCCGGGTTAGGGAGGAACGGCCGGTACTGGTTCGCGTCGTTGTCATGGTCTATCGCCTATCGATTCAGGGACCTGGGACAGCATTAGGCATATTCGCTGAAGTGGACATCCCCTTGGCCCAAGCTGTCCCGGATTCCCGGCCTTGAGCTCCGCGGCGCAGCCATTTCCGGAAGAGCCACTGAATGGCATGGGATAGGATGGTCGTTAGTGTCTCGCTTCTGTTGGATCGCACCGCTCCTGCTCATCCTTCTCCAAGGGCCGTGCCCTGCCCAACAGGCAGAGGTGCGGCGGGTGGACGCCTATCGGACCAAGGAGAATGTGCGCATTGACGGGGTTTTGAGCGAGACCTTCTGGCAGGCGGCCGCGCCCATCGGGGACTTGGTCCAGAGGGAGCCGCGGCCGGGCACGAAGCCCAGTGAACCAACCGAGGTGAGGGTGGCTTACGACAGTAATGCGCTGTACGTCGGCGTGCGCTGTCTCGACTCGCAACCGGACCGCCTAAGATCCACGCAGATGCGGCGGGATGCCACTCTGACAGACGACGACCATGTGCAGATCCTGCTGGACACATTTCACGACAGGCGCAACGCCTACTACTTCGCCACCAATCCGGCCGGGGTCATGGTGGACGGCACGATCTCCGACAACAACGCCGCCAATCTGAATTGGGATGGCATTTGGACGGTCAAGACGAGGACCGATGACCGCGGTTGGACGGCGGAGTTCAGAATCCCGTTCAAGACGGTAGCGTTCGATCCCGGGACGCGCAGTTGGGGCTTCAACGTCTCCCGGAGAATTGCGCGGCTGAGAGAGGAGGCCAGGTGGACGTCGTACAATCTCGACAGCGAGTTCTTCCTGGTGGCGCGAGCCGGCGATATTGATGGGCTGGAAGGTCTCAAGCAGGGAATCGGGCTGGACATCAAACCCTACCTGCTCGGCGGCTACAGCCGGGACGTGACGCGTGAGAAACGGAATGAAGCGGCCCGCGACGGTGGTGTGGACATCTTCTACCGGATCACGGCGAACCTGGTTTCCAGCACGTCGATCAACACGGATTTCGCCGAAACCGAAGTCGACACGAGGCAGATCAACCTGACCCGCTTCCCAGTGCTGTACCCCGAGCACAGGACGTTTTTTCTTGAAGATTCCGGCATATTCGAGTTTGCCGCGGGTCCGGGGACCCGTGACTTCACTCCGTTCTTCTCGCGGCGGATCGGGCTGGTGAACGGGTTGGAGGCGCCGATCCAGTTTGGGCAGAAGATTACGGGGAGGGTCGGGCGCTTTGACCTGGGGATCATGGACGTGCAGACGCGCGATTCGCAGGTCGCGCCGGCGCGGAATTTCTTTGTCGGGCGCGCCAAGGCCAACTTCGGGACGCAGTCCTTCATCGGCGCGTTGGTGACGCGTGGAGAGCCTACAGGCAAGACAACGAATACCCAGGTAGGCGTGGATCTGAAGATTGCCACGGCCGACCTGTTCGGCACGGGGAAAAACTTCCGGTCCCTGCTGTATGGCTCGAAAACCAGCACGCCCGGCAAGGTGGGGCGCGACACGTTTTGGGGTGGCGAGATCGTCTATCCGAATGACCTGCTTTATCTCTGGTACCGGTGGCGCCTTGTGGGCGAGAACTACAATCCGGCGCTGGGTTTCATGCGCCGGATCGGCGTCAGGGAGCACGCCATGGGCAGCAACTACCGTCCCAGGCCGAAGTTCTGGAACATGCGGCAGGTGAGCTTCAAGTTCTACTACATCGGCTATTACAACCTTCGGGAAAAACAGACAGAAAGCCTGAAATTCACGACTACGCCGTTCGAAGTGGAGTTCAACAGCGGCGAGCACTTCACCTACACCTGGACTCCGGATTTCGAGCGGCTCTTCGTCCCCTTCGAGATCCATAAGGGCACGACCATTGCGCCCGGGGGCTACTGGTTTGACCGCCATACGTTCACATTCGAGACGGCGCCGAAGCGGCCGGTCTCCTTTAAGGTCAAGGCCGAGGCGGGGACGTTCTATTCGGGCGACAGCCAGGAATTCTCCCCGCAACTGGTTTGGAGAAAGAACAGCCATCTCACGACGTCGTTCGAGCTTCAGCAGTACTGGGTGAATGTGCGCGAAAGCGCGTTCCGCACCCGCCTGGCGCTGTTCAAGTTGGACTACGCATTCAACCCAAGTCTGAGCCTGTCCAATTTTGTGCAATACGATACGAACTCGCGCAACCTCGGGCTTCAAAGCCGACTGCGCTGGATGATCAAGCCTGGCAACGAACTGTTTCTGGTGATCAACCACGCCTGGCAGTACACGACCTTTGACCGTTTCGAGAGGCTGGAAGCGTTGATGACGAACGCCAGAGTGAAGCTCAACTACACGTTCCGCTTCTGAGCGTGGCGCGGGCTGGCTGGCATTCGTGAGCCGGGCGCGAAAATGTACAATCGAGAGAGTTCAGCAGTCGATACTTCGACTCCGGCTGATCAGCTCGAATCGTCGAAAGAACACAGGCTGCTGGAGGTGGCTGGACCATGTCGAAGACCGCACAAACACCGAGGTCGAGTGCTCCGGCTGAGCCGGCTCGTCCGGTGAGGAATTCAGGCGGGCGGCTGGTCAGCCTCGATGCCTATCGCGGCTTCATCATGCTGCTGCTTGTTTCGGAGGGCTTCGGGCTCGCGGCGTTGAAGGGCTATCCCGGCTGGGAGTGGCTCGCCGGTCAAGTCGATCATGCTGCGTGGGAGGGCTGCACCTTCTGGGATCTCATCCAGCCTGCCTTCACGTTCATGGTGGGCATGGCGATGCCGTTCGCGCTGGCGCGCAGGGCCGCGGAAGGCGCGACTCACATGCAGGTCTTCCGTCACGTTGCCTGGCGCGCGCTCATGCTTGTCGTGCTCAGCAACATCTACTCGAACTGGGGCGCCAAACCGGGGCAGTTGCATTTCCAACTGATCAACGTACTGTGCCAGATCGCCTTCGGCTACCTGTTGTGCTTCTTTATCATGCGCCTGCGGTTCCGATCCCAGGTGGCGGTCGCCGCGGCCATGCTGGCCGGCTACTGGGCGTTGTTCGCCGCATTCCCCGGACCCGGCGGCGCGTGGTCGCAGACCGGCAACATCGGCGCGGTGATCGACCTCAACGTCCTCGGCTACAACTACTCCGGCTACTACACGACCATCAACTTCATCGGCAACGCCGTCACCATCCTCTTCGGGTGCTGGACGGGCATGTTGCTCCGAACCGGCGGATCGCACATCGAGAAATTGAAGATCCTTGCTGGATGTGCCGCCGCGGGTTTCGTTCTAGGCCTCGCGCTGGAGCCATTCAACCCGATGGTCAAACGGCTCTGGACCGTCCCGTTCACGTTCTTCAGCGCCGGCTGGGTGATCCTCATGCTGATGGTGTTCTATTACGTGATTGAGGTGCGACAGGCCAAGCGGTGGGCGTTTCCGTTCCTGGTGCTGGGCATGAACTCGATGTTTATCTATTCGCTCGGCCAGATCGGGATCAAGGGCTGGCTGAACCGCGGCTTGGCGGGCTTCACCGGCAACTTCAAGTTCCTCGGCGACCTCGGAGCCATACCCCAGAGCATCCTCGTTCTCGCGGGACTGTGGTACGTCTGCTACTGGCTCTACCAGCGCAAGATCTTCTTCAAGATCTGAACGAACGCGGCGGTGCGCCCGCCCCGGCGATCATGGCGCCACGCAGCGGAAGTTTTCCGCTTCGTCGATGCTGCCCGTGCCGATGTAATTCGCCGTCCGCGGATAGGGGCAGAGCGGACGAGTGCGCACGGTCTTTCCCTTCACGACCTGTGCCCCCGTGATCCTGTCCGGGGCCTTCCCGCGCTCCACCCAGTCCATTACGGCCAGGAGGGGATCGAAGGTTCCCGCGCCCACCCCGCCTCCGCAATGGAAGACTCCCGGCTGCATGAAGAGGCGGAAGAAATCCTGGGTTGCGGGACCCAACTTCCGCACCACGCTCTCGTAGTAGTCCACGCCCATCTGCGCGTTGAGCGCCTGATCGGCCCAACCGAAGTACATCAGCAATCTGCCCTTCCGGTCGCGGAACGCCGACAGATCCGGGTTGGCCGCGTCAAGGATGCCATGAATCCATTCGAGCCGTGGCGCGTCCTTCTCGACATCGAATGCTCGCAACTCGATGCCCTGCTCTTTTCGCGGGAACGCCATATGGCGGAAGAAACTCTCGGCGAAAGAGAAGGCGATCGTCTTCTCCGATGTCTCGCGCACGATCCACTGATCCCAACCGCTCCGCCCGTCCGCCCCGGCGATCTCCGCTCCAACGGGCCACCCTGGGAAAATGACCTTGCCCTGGCTCTTGATGTCGCCATAGATCTTTTCAAGCGTGCCGATCTGCGCAGCCGTGAAACAGGTGGCGTCGTCGGCGCCAGCCGCGCAGCGCGGCAGATCGCGTGATGGCCGGAAATCGCAGCGGCGCGGATCGTCGATCAACCCGTCTTTCAGTCCGTCCTTGTCATCGCACAACGCGTAAATCCGCTCGGACAGGGTGGCCAGTTTGGCGTAAGGGACGGGCGCCGCGCTCAGAGCCTGCGCCGTGCAGGCAAAGCTCGTCATGGTCCCGCTGAAGTTCAGTACCGGCGCTCCGGCGACGATGCCGTCGAAATCGCCGGGAAAACGCTGCGCGAGGATCAATGCCTGGCGACCGCCCGTTGAACAGCCTTGAAAATAGGATCGCGACGGCTTCACGCCATAGTAGGCCGCGGCGATCTGTTTACCCGCCTCCGCGGTCACATGCAGCGACCGGAACGCGTAGTCAAGGAGTTTCTGCCGGTTGCCTGCGAACGTCGCCAGCGGCTCGTCCCGGCTGTCGTGACCGGTGTTGGTCACCGCCGTGGCGAATCCGCGGCGCATTGCGACGGAGCGCAGCGTGGCGCGCTGCGTGAACTCCAGACTGTCGCCCGCATATCCGCCGTTACCCATCATCATGAAACGCCGGTTCCACGATGCGGGCAACGCCACTTCGAATCGGATCTCCGGCAGGACTTGTCCCATGACGCGGCAGAATTCGGGCGTACCGCCCTCGGCCGGCACAGTTACCGCGCTTTCGATTGTGAACTCGAAACCTGTGAGTGAATACAGTTGGGCGCAGGCGATCATAGGCGCGCCAACCGCCTCACCAGCGGGCGGATTCAAGAACGCGGCGGCAGGCTGTGCATTGACGCAAGCCGCCGAAATCAGCAGAGCGAACCAGAAACGCATGATCACTACTATATAATCCGCCAAGGCTGCAGAGAGCCGGGACTCCTTCCGGCGCTTCCGGGACACTCACATGAACCCATCAGTATCCGCACCAGTAACGGCTCCGGTCGACTCCTTCAAGGTTCGAGCCCGTTGTGGTTCGGCCAGGAGCCTACAGTTCGCCGCTGCATGGGTCTTCACTTCCTGATATGTTGCTCTTGAAGCGGCAACGAGCTTTCCACGCCGCCCGAGAACTTATTGGAGGATCAGATGAGCAAGCGTACGTCCATCGGCTCCTGGGCCTACACAATCGGCCCTTACGCCGCCAATCCGATTGATTTCGACACCGTCCGCGACAAGCTGAAGGAACTCGGCTTTGACGCCGTCGAACTCGGCGCTTTTCCGCCGCATCCGAATCCCGGCAATCCCAACGGCGACGATGCGGCTTGGCCAGGCGCCATGCCGGACGCCTCGCAGCGCGCCGAACTGCGCGCCAAGATGGCCGCGCGCGGAATGGTCTTCAGCGGCATCGCGGCCAATCTTTGGGGCGAGAAACTGATCAATACGGACGACCAGTCGAAGTACATTAGTGAGTTCAGGAAGAACGCTCGGTTCGCCGCCGATCTGGGCATTCCCTCGGTGCGCGTCGATAGCGTGCAACCGCCCACGATCCTGCGCGAAGTCGATTACGAAACAGCGCTCGGCCGGGTTGTCAGCACATGGAAGGAGTGCGCCGAAATCGCCGCCGGCCATGGTCTGCATGTCACCTGGGAGTTCGAACCCGGTTTCGCGTTCAACAAGCCGTCCGACATCCTTCGCGTCCACGACGGCGTGAACAAGCCTAACTTCGGCTTCATGTACGACACCTGCCACGGCCAGATGGTCGGCGTCAACGGCGTGCGGCAGGAGGGCGCAAAGGAGACGTTCCCTTCGCAGGTCGAGTTCATCAACAGCCTGTCGGGCCGCATCAACCACATTCACGTCATCGACTCCGACAACACTTGCCATAAGGACGCCAACGGCGACGACGAAACCTCGGCCCATCCGCCGTTCGGCCTCGGCGTGATCGACTTTGACGAAGTGATGCCCGCGCTGGTGAAGGCCGCACGGCTGCCGCACGATTTCTGGACCATCGATCTCTGCTTCTGGCCCGATGCCTGGCAGGCGACGGCGGACTGCAAGAAGAAGCTTGACGAACTGATTGCCGTATACGGATAAGGAGCGAACCATGAGCAAAGAAATACGCGTCGGAATGATTGGGTACGGCTTCATGGCCCGGACCCATTCGAATGCGCACAAACGGCTGAACGATTTCTTCCCCGTCGAGCACCGCATCGTGCTCAAGGCCGTCACCGGCCTCGAACCGGACAAGACCGCCGCCTTCGCCGCCAACTGGGGCTATGAGCGCGCCGAAAGCGACTGGAGAAAGATCGTCGAAGCCCCGGATATCGACATGGTCGATATCTGCACGCCGAATAACACCCATCCGGAGATCGCCATCGCCGCGGCGAAGGCCGGCAAGATGGTGTTCTGCGAAAAACCGCTGGCAAGGACAGTGGCGGAGGCCGAGGAGATGGTGGATGCCGTCGAGAAGGCCGGCGTGCCCAATATGGTCTCGTTCAACTACCGCCGCGTGCCCGCCATCACGCTTGCCAAGAACCTGATCGACGCCGGGCGCATCGGCCGGCCGTTCCACTTCAGGTCAAGCTTTCTACAGGACTGGACCATCTCGCCCGACGTGCCGCAAGGCGGTGACGCCCTCTGGCGTCTCGACGTCAAGGCCGCCGGCTCAGGCGTCACGGGCGATCTGCTGGCCCATAACATCGATACCGCCATGTGGCTCAACGGCCCCATCACGCGCGTCACGGCCAAGACCGAGACGTTCGTGAAGGAGCGCATGCACAGCCTGACGGGCAAAATGGAGCCGGTCGGCATCGACGACGCCTGCCTGTTTATCGCCGAGTTCGCCAACGGGTCGCTGGGCCTGTTTGAGTCCACCCGCTACGCGCGCGGCCACAAGGCGCTGAAGACCTTTGAACTCAATGGCGAGCATGGATCGCTCGCATTCAATCTCGAAGAGATGGAGTATCTCGATTTCTTCGAGTACAGAAACTCGGAATCCGACACCCGAGGTTGGAGGCGCATCCACGTCACCAACGGCGAGCACCCCTACATGAACCGCTACTGGGTGCCCGGACTGGTGATCGGCTACGAACATACGTTCCTGAATGCGCTGGCCGACTTTGTCGCCGGCCTCGAATCGGGAGTCCCGGCCGAGCCGACGTTCCGCACTGGATTGCAGACGCAGAAGGTCTGCGAGGCGGTCTTGAAATCCGGGAAGTCCGGAGCGTGGGAGGCCACTGGAGTCGAGTTGTGAACAGCAAGCTAAGCGTGACCCGCCGTGCCCTGGTCGGCGCCGCCGGACCACTTCTCGTCAAGCCCAAGACCGCTTTCGGCAGTCAGGCCAACTCGGCCGTCGCCTTCGGCATCATCGGCACCGGTGGCCGCGGAACCTATGTCGGGACTTTCATGGCGCGGGACGCCAACGCCCGGCTGGCCGCCATCTGCGACAAGTTCCCCGACCGCATCGACAACGCCAAAACGAAGATCCCCGGCGCCGACAAGATCTTTTCCACCAAGGACTATCACGAACTTCTGGGACGCGCCGACCTCGACGCGATCTACATCGCGACGCCCGTCTACCTGCATCCCGAGCATTTCGAAGCGGCCGTCACCACCGGCAAGCACATCTTCTGCGAGAAGCCCGCCGGCGCCGACGTTGCAGGATGCAAGCGGCTGTTGCGGGCTGGCGAGAAAGCGAAGAAAAACACGACGATTCAGTTCGGCTATCAGCAGCGTTTCTCGCCCGAGTACCTCACCGCCATGAAGTACCTCAAAGAGGGCCGCATCGGCGAGATGAAGCTCATGATGAGCTACTGGGTCCTCGGCGGCGTGCCGCCCGTCGCCCGCCCCGGCGTCGACAACAAACCGTTCAACGCCCTCACCGACGACGAGAAGATCCGCACCTGGGGCCGGTGGGAAGAAACCTCCGGCGGGCCTATCGTGGAGCAGGATTGCCACGGCGTCGACACCCTCAACTGGTTCGCCGACGACGTCCACCCCACCCGCGCGCTCGGCAGCGGCGGCCTCCGTTATCCGGTTCCCTCCGGCAACTGGAAGACGGATTACCAGAACATCTCATTCTTCTATCCGAACGGCATCGAGGGCTGGTTGATCTCGATCAAGCACACCGCTGGCTACCGCGACGTCAAGGAACAACTCTACGGATCCAAGGGGATGCTCGAGACCTCGCGCAAGTACTACCGTCTGCACGGGCCCGAAGGCAATTGGAGATATCCGAACGCCGACGATCTGCGCGACCTCAGCCTGATAGAGAAGCGCGATTCGCCCCGCGAGATCACCATCGACGCGGTCGAGGCGTTTTTCAAGAGCATCGTCGAGAAGAAGCCGTATCAGATGTGGAAGTCTTCGGCTGAATCAACACTGACAGCGCTGATGGGCCGCATGGCCGTGCACCAGCACCGCGAGGTCACCTGGGACGAAATGTGGAAGTCCGCCTGACCTTCGCCCCGCTCCGGCTTTCCATACCGGCTTGATTCATACGCCGGTTTGATCCACATGCCGCGGCCGGACCTTCATTGCGTCCCGCCGCGGCTGTGCTTTCTTACCTTCATCGCATCCGATTTTTCGAACCCCGCCGCGCTCGCCCTCGTATGCTCTGTGTAGGATGGAGGCACAATGCAATCCCACGTGAAGGTCCTGGCGATTCTGCACATCGTCTTTTCCTGTCTGGTGATCCTGATTGGAATCGGCCTGTTCGTGCTGTTCGGCGGGCTGGCCGCCCTCGTGGCCGCCAACGAGCGCGGATCTGACGCGTTCGCCGGGATGGTAGCTCTCGGCGGCATTGGCATGTTCCTGTTGGCGCTACTGCTGATCCTCTCGTTGCCCGGCCTGATTGCCGGCATCGGCCTGCTCAACATGAAGTCATGGGCGAGGGTCCTTGGCCTGGTCGTCTCGGCGCTCGATCTGCTCAGCTTCCCGTTCGGCACCGCGTTGGGCGTCTACGGCCTATGGGTGCTGGTCAATCCTGAAACAGAGCGGCTGTTCAACGCCCTCCCGGCCGCCACCCGCGCAGCGTAATTCGAATTTTTCGGTCTCCGATCCAAGCATCACTCTGTCCGCTCCGTTTATCGTGGATAGAGAGACTTTGGTGTGCGCAGTTTCCTCTCCATCCTGAGAACGAACCGGAATTACCGCTACCTGTGGACCGGCCAGGCGGTAAGCGAGATCGGCGACCACTTCAACACGATCGCCGTCTTGAGTCTGTCGCTCCGTATCACGGGTTCGGGTTTCGGCGTCGGCATGGTGATGCTGGCGCGCGTCATCCCGGCCATCCTCGCCGGACCCATCGCCGGCCTGGTGCTCGACCGCATGGACCGGCGCAAGGTCATGATCTGGAGCGATCTGATGCGTGCCATCGTCGCATTGGCGCACATCCTGCTCGTGGTCTACCCCAAGCCGTGGCTGTTGTATGCGCTCAGCGGGTTGCTGATGTTCGCCTCGCCGTTCTTCACGGCAGGGCGCTCGGCGATCCTGCCGAACATCACCACCCCGGAGGAGCTCCACACGGCCAACGCCCTGACGCAGACCACGGCCTGGCTGACCCTCTCCATCGGCACGATGTTCGGCGGCGTCTCGGCGATGCAGTTCGGATTTGGCTGGGCCTTTGCCGCCAATGCGATGTCGTTTCTCGTCTCCGCCTGGGCTGTCCGGCGGATGGCGAATCCCGATGGGCATTTCCGGCCCGGCGGAGTGTCGCGAGTCTTGAAGCGCCGGATTGCCGGATGGCGGGATTTCACCGACGGTCTGCGCTACATGCGAACCCGGCCGTTGATTTTCGCCATCGGCATGGCGGGCGTCGGCTGGGCGACCGGCGGCGGCGCGGCCCAGATCCTGTTCACGCTATTTGGGGAGATCGTGTTCAAGCGCGGACCCGCGGGCGTCGGCCTCATCTGGTCCTTTGCCGGCGTCGGGTTGGTGATCGGCGGCCTCTACGGCCACAGGATTGGCAACCATCTCACGTTCATCGACTACAAACGGCTCCTCGGCGTGTCCTTCCTCGTCCACGGCTTGGCATATATCGCCTTCGCGATGATGCCGACAATCTGGCTCTCGCTGATCTTCATCATGCTGTCCCGCGCCTGCGTGGGGCTGAACAACGTGCTGAACCGGACGATCATGCTGACTCACGTCCCGGACGGTTTTCGAGGACGTGTTTTCACGACGGTCGAGACGATGTTGAATGTGACCATGATGGTCTCGCTTGGCGTTGCCGCTTGGGCTTCGACCATCTTCCCGATCAGGACAATCGGCATCGTCGCCGGCCTGCTCAGTTGCTCCACCGCGCTTTATTGGGCTTGGGCCGAGGCCACTGGCCGCTTGGTCAGGCCGCCGGCCAACGATATGGGCCAGGACATCGAAGAGCCCGAGACCGTCACTCCGGCTTGAGATCTTCCCGCAGCGCCGCCACCAGGGCGTCGCGCGACCGATCCATATAGAAGTGCCCGCCTTCGAAGTCGCGCGCCCGGAACGCGCCCGTGGTCATTTCAGCCCAGCGCGCAGCGTGTTCTTCCCCAATGTTGGGATCGGCCGCGCCCCGGTAGGCGAAGATCGGAATGTCGAGCGCAGGGCCTGATTGGTGGATGTACCGGCGGTAGAGCCGGGCGTCGGCTTCGAGCGCGGGTAAGGCGATCTCCAGCAAGCGCGCATCGGCCAGCACTTCAGATGGAATACCCTCCAGCCGCCTGAGTTCTTCCATGAACTCCTCGCGCGACGGATCGGGAGGCGGTAGATGGCCCACCCTGTAGAGTGGCGCCCGTGCGGCTGAAGCGATGAGAACGCGCGGACCTCTCAATCCCCTCGTTCGCAGTTTCCGCGCCAGTTCAAATGCCATCACCGCGCCCATGCTGTGGCCAAAGAACGAGAAGGGTCTCGACAGATATGGCTCGATGGCTTCAAGCAGTGCATCGACGGCGTCGTCCATGCTGTCCAAAGGCGGCTCCGCGGCGCGATCCTCACGGCCCGGCAAACGCACCGCAAGTACCGATGCGGCGACGGCCAGCGGCTCCCGCCAACTCAGGTACGTTGACGTGCCGCCGCCGGCCCATGGGAAACAAAACAGACGCTCCGCGGCCGTCTCCATGTCTCCGGCAAACCACTGCGCCTGCCTCTTCTGGCCGGCTTTCTTCTTCAGCATGAGCGCCAGCAGTTTGCGCCGGTCATCGCTCAGCGCGCGGGTGGCGGGTTCCATCGCGGGTCCCTTTTTCGGCTTGCGAAGCAACCCTTCGAGGAAGCTCTCGAACGGCAGGACGTTCAAGTCCCCGGTGTATTCACGCGCGGCCCGGTGCGACCAATCGGCGATCTCCCGCCAGTGGCCGGGGTCGGATGTGAGCCGGTCCAGGACCTTCACCCACGGTTCAACATCCTGCTCCGGCACCACTGCGACCGGCACCATCCCCGCGCCCGCCATCGGTTTGTACCGCCGGATCGGCCTTACCTTCAAAAGGTAAGGCACGCCCAGTTTGGCCTCATGCAAGCCGCCCACGTCGCTGGCCAGCACCGGGATCCCGCGCGACATCGCCTCGATCACAATGCGGCCACGCGCCTCGGCCCACACGCTCGGGACGAGGACGACGCGCGAGATGCGCAGCAGGTCGTCGATGTTGTCCACCGGCTCCATCAACGTGATGTTCGGCCTGCGGCGCAGTTCGTCCAGTTCATCGGGATCGGCCCCCCAGGTCGGGATGGCGGCGAATTCAATGTGTGGCATGCGGTCTGCCAGCCCGAGCAAAATCGCGATCCCTTTCACCGCGCACGGGTTCACCATCGACACATACCGGTTGTCGAAACGGCCCAGAACCGGGTATTCGTCCCCTGGCTCCAGCAGCGAGATGGGGACGTGAACCGCCGGGATGCCGGCCCACTGCCGGACATATCCGGCGACATAGTGGCTGACACCCGCCACCCCGTCGGCGCGGCGCAGCAATTCCGTCTTCCGCTCATTGACGCCCGAACTGTCCGGCCCGAATGGAGCCGCGATCGTGGCGCGCACCAGATACACGACGCGCGCCAGCGGCGCCTTCACCGCCAGGTCGAATAGCAACTGCCCCGGATCGTCGGTCGAAGTCACGATGATGCCGGGGGCGAAATCGTCGATATGGCGTTGGAAGGCGGCTCTCAGTTCGGGCCGGCTGGTGAGCACGCGCACATCCACGCCGCCCAACTCGAACTGGACTTCACCCGTCTCCCCGCCGCTCTTGTACGCCTGACCTCGCCTGACAAGTTCGCCAAGATACCGTGTGTGTTCGGCTTCACCAAACCGCTCAGTGCGCGTGAACACCCTCACCTCGTGGCCGCGCGCCGCCAGGGCTTCCATCAGCAGCCGGTTCGATCTGTCGCCGCCGCCATGCGCCGGGTAGTAGGTCGAATTGTGGGCCAGCAGGATCTTCACGATTCGCCGCGCCGCTCCCGGAGTGTCTTCCTCACCAGTTCGATCTCCCTCGGACCGAGCCTCTTCGGAGCGTCGAGCGGCTTGGGTTGGGGTTGTTCATGCAGGCGCAGGAGCAGGCGTTCGAAGTCGCCTGCGTCGAGGGCCGACACGAATTCGACAGCGGCGGCACGCGAAGTTTCAGCTTCCCGCCAGTATTCTGTTTCGTCCTCCAACAGCACGCGCAACGCGGCTTCCCAGGGGCGCGGGTCCTGTCCCGGAACGACGGCCACCGGCATGTTCGTGTCGTCAAACTCGCGCTTCCAGACGCGAATCGGCCGCGCCTCGACGACATAATTCGTGCCCCGCTTGGCATCTTGCAGACCGCCCGAATTGCTGGAAAGTACCGGCAGGCCGCGCAGCATCGCTTCCATGGCGATCAATCCGAATCCTTCGTACCAGAGCGAAGGCATCAGCAGCAGCCTCGCGCCAGCGAGCGCCTCCTCGATGCCGGGAACCGTTTCGATCACCCGGACGTTCGGGCGCTCCTGCATCGCCGCCCTGTCTCCCGCCGTTGTCCCCCAACCGGCCAGACCCGCGAATTCGACTTCGGGAAACCTCGCCGCCAAATCGAGGAAGATCGAAATGCCCTTGGCCGCGCACGGATTCACCAGCAGGACATAACCGCTCCCGAACCTCCCCAGCTTGGCGTATGGCGGCGTCCCATAGATGGGCGGGTGGATCACCTCCGCCTCGCGGCCCAGGTTCGTTTGGACGTAGCCAGCCATGTGCCGCCCGATGACCACCACCGCTCTGGCTCTCTTTACGATCTCCGCGGCCGCTGGTTCCGGGTTCCAACTCTCCGGGCCAAACGGGAACCACTGCGGCGTGTGGGCCACATACACCATACGGTCCGCGGCCACTGACGCCGCTTTGCGTAGCAGCACGTGGCTCAAATCCTCGCTGCTCACCAACACGTGGTCGGGCTGGAATGAACGTATCTCATCGGCGAGTTCGTTCGCACGGAAAGACAGATTCCGGACTCCCCGCATCGAGATGCCGTCCACCACCGTCTCGCCGTCCGCTTCCGCCGCCGCCACCACCCTGACATCGTGGCCTGACGCCGCCAGCCGCCTCAGCCATGCGAGGTTCCCGCGAGTGGACCCGCCCTTGGGTGGATCGTAGCTCGCGTTCGACGTCAGCAGAATCTTCATTCCGGCGCCCGCTGTTCGGACTGGGCCTGTTCAAGCAGCGCCTGAACCTCCTCGTCCGACATCCCTTCCAACTCCTTCAGCAGTTGCGCGTACTCCTCTTCGCCGCTGGCGCCGAGACGGCCCGCGTCGATCATCCCGCCCAGTTCCGACAAGGTGAGCGTTGCCGAATAAACGTTGTCCACCGACAGTTCGACGCCAAACTCCTCCTTGATCCGCATCAGCAACAGCACGGCCAGCAGCGAGTGGCCGCCGAGGTCAAAGAAGTTGTCCGATGTCCCCACCGCCGGACGCCGCAGCAGTTCGGCCCAGATGCGGGCCAGGGCCGCTTCGGTCCCGGTCGCCGGCGCGCCTTCCAGCCCCGCGGACGCGCCATTGTTGAACTCCGAACGCAACCCATCGAGCACCTGCCGCGCGCTTCCCAGATCGGAGGCGATTCGGGCATAGTCCCAGAACAGCCTGCCGGAATTCGGGTGCGGAAGGCTGTCGTACTGATGACAGCTTGAAGGGGCCGGCGTCCACGTAAGTTTGCCGAGTTCCACGGCGCTGAACCGGTAAACTCGACTTCCATTGACAGACTCGATCCGGCCGCCGGGGATGGAGTCGAGAAACTGCCCTGCGGGCGCATTCCGCGCGCTCACGGCGAACTCGACAGCCACCGTCTCCAGGCCGAGGTCGAAAGCCATCTGCCCGGCGAAGCGCATGATCCGGTGCTCGACCCCGCGGCCGAGAACCCGGCAGCTCAGCATGAAACTGTCTATCCGCAGTTCCTTGGCCCGCCGTTCGCAGATCAGCAGCGCCGTGACGCCATATTCGCCGAAACGGTCGGCCACCGTGGCCGTACAGACGCTCCAGTCCGGGTTGGCAATCAGGCTCTCGATCTCCGATTCAGTACGGCGGATGGTGGTCGTGTTGAACTGATTCGTGCGCTGCGTCAACTGCGACGCGCGAGTCAGCGTCTCCTGTTGAAGATCCGTCACGTGAACGGCCAGACCCAGCTTTTGGAGAAACTCTTCGAGACTGGCGGCGCCCCGGATCTCCCGCGCGAAATCCCGTCCCCTGCTGTAGGACTCGCTTCGCCTGCGGTCCTCCTCGGTCACCACCGGATGGTCAAACGCCCAGACTCTCTTTAGGAAACCGGGCGTCGCGCACGGGTCGCCGGGCAGCGGAATGGTAAGCACCTCGGGCGCGGCATCCGAGACTTCGGCGCACTCCTTCGGGTTGTCGTCGATGAAGATGAAGCTGTCCAGCCCAAGGTTCAACTCTTGGGCCAGTTCCGCCAGATTATCCTCTTTCGGCCGCCAGTTGATCCGCCACGCGGCAAAGTGCTCCGGCCGTAGCGGAAACTCCGGGTGGGCGGAGAAGGTCTCCAGCACGTCCCGCTCGTTGTTCTTGCTCACCATGGCCAGCACCATGCCGGCCTCGCGCTGGGCGAGCAACAACTCCTGGAGGCTCCTGTGCGACGGTTCGAGGAGAACATGTTCCGGGCCGTCCTCGCCGCAGATGCCCGCCCAAAGCGTGTTGTCGCAATCGACGGCGATCACCTTGTAGGGAGGCCGCGTCAGGGCATCCCAATGCCGCACGGCGGCTGTAGCCCAAGCCGCGAAATACTCATCCGTATACGGGATGCGCCCGAGCCGTTCGCCCTCGGCGTTGGTCAGTGCCGCCACCGGGTAGGCTTCATTCAGATCCATCCAGTTCATCACCACCAGGCCACGGACCGCAGCCAGGCTGGATTTGAGCCGCCTTGCTGCATCGGCGCTGAATCCCGCGCCAAGCCCGGACTCGAATTTCGCTGAAGGGGCGGAGAGCGCCACCAAGACAGGCGCCGCAAATCGCGGGGCGGCTGCCGCCAGCGCCTCCGATAGGTGGGTCACGTTCTCCTCGATCAGGCCGAGTGCGGCGTCGTCCAGACGGCTGAACTGGCCCAGATCCTCCACTCTGGCCAGGATCACGTTCAGACCTGAATCGTTGGCGGCAAACTCGCTCGATGGATCGTGCAGCGTCTGAAGGATCTGGTTGTATGGCGCGAATCGAGTCTCGAACTCGCGGCCCAGCCGCCTGGCCCAAAATCGCAGCGCGGGCGCGATCGGCTCGGCCGTGAATGTCGCGCTGACGGCGAAACGTACAGGCGGAGCCGCCCGCTTCTGGCGGCCGTTGTTTGTCGGGTTTTCAGGCACGATTCTAGGTCTGCTGCCGGGCTGCGGGGCGTCTCCTAACGCCGTCTCCATCCATTTCAGCATATGACGGCTCCGTGTCAGTGTCTCCTATCCCGATGGACTCCCGCGACGCCTACTCCGAGTACAAAAATTCACCTTCGCTGTCGTGCCGGAGATGCCGCTGCCGGGCCGCGGCGCGGTTCGTGACGGCGTAGCAGTAAACGCACCCATGCGGGCAGGTGTCGTACTCGCCGATGTCGCGCGACTGGTAGCAGGCGCAGCCCGGCCGTACCCCGCGCATCTTCGCTCCGATCCATCGTCCGGCTACCTCGGACAGTCGAATCGCATCAATGCATCGCGCCTCGCCAGCCACCCCTTCGATCAGCAACTCCGGCTGAGTGCAAACCGTGAGCGCCATTCCCCGGCTCCTGGCGATAGCCGAAAGATCGGTCAGCAGCGCCTTTTTTTCCGCGATCTCCGGGTCGTGCCAGGAGAAATGGAACAACCGCGATGCGGCGTCCATGTTGCGGCGCGTCTTCTTGTAGATCTGCATGAAGCTGGCGACCACCTCGTCCGTGGTTCCTTCCAGCATCCCTGCGAGCCGCTCGAAATTCGCCCGGTGGAAATCGGCGCCGGTGATCGACGAGTAGACGATCGTGTCATACCGCCATACCGCGGCGCGCGGACCAAACGAATCCATGATGCGCTTCATGTGCCCGGCCGAGCGCTCGGCTAACGTTACCGACCATTCCAACTCGCGCGGGTAGCCGTTGATCGCGTACTGGACGGCGAAGGCGAATCCCCGCCGCCGGACTTCGTCCAACGTGTCCAGAAACGGCCCCGCGTTCTTCGTCCAAAAGACGAACGCGTCGACGTCCTGCGGTTTCAGACTGACCGTGTAGCCCTGCCCGCTGTAGGGGTTCCGCATCTTGCAGTACCCGGCGTCCAACCGGCGGCGGAACCATTCGCCATAGAACGCCGGGATATCGGTCTTGTAACTCGCCGAAACGATCATTCCCTGTCCGGGCCGATGCGCGGAAATCGAGGGCCTTCAATGGCGGGCTCGATTCCCGCTTCCACCGCCGGGAGAGGCAAAAGCAGGATTGGGGGCGGCAGGGCGCGCATGGAAAGATTCCTGCAGTCATGATATGACTATGAAGACATGAAGCGGAGCTTATTCATAATCACCCCCTTGGCCGTCCTGCTGGCCTCACTCGCCTTTGCACAGCCCAAGACCCCCGATAAGACGGTGAAGTTGTTCAACGGCCGCGACCTGACGAACTTCTACCTGTCGCTCAAAGAGAACAAGCGCAACGATCCCAAGGGCGTCTTCACCGTCCGTGACGGCGCCATCCACGTCTCGGGCGAGGAGTGGGGCGCCATCACGACCGTTGACGAGTGGACCAATTACCACCTGGTGGTCGAATGGAAATGGGGCGGCAAGACCTGCCCGCCTCGCGTGGACAGGACGCGCGATTCCGGCATCCTCGTCCACGGCATCGGCGAAGACGGCGCCGGCGGCAACGGCTGGCTCGAGTCCATCGAGTATCAGATCATCGAGGGCGGTACGGGCGACATGATCCTCGTCCGCGGCAAGACCCGTCCCAGCGCAACCGCCGAGGTCCGGACCGGCGCCAACAACCAGATCTACTGGAAAAAGGGCGGCGAGAAGGTCACCCGCGACTCCGGCCGCATCAACTGGTACGGCCGCGATCCGAAGTGGCAGGACAAGACCGGCTACCGCGGACCGGAAGACGTCGAGAATCCCGTTGGCAAATGGAATAAAAGCGAAGTGATCGCCAACGGCAGCACTCTCAAGTACTACTTGAACGGCAAGTTGGTCCTCGAAGCCGCGGAAGTACGGCCCACCGCCGGCAAGATCCAGTTTCAGTCCGAAGCGGCCGAAATCCTGTTCCGCAAAGTCGAACTCCGGCCGCTCAAGAAATAGACGCCTACCGGCGCTCGCTTGATGGCGGGACCAGGCCCTTCATTCGCATGTAGGTGACCAGGTTGCCGTAGTGTTCGTTGTCGTGGGCGACGTTCATCTGCAAGGCGCCCATGCGGGTCCGGTCGCGGCCGAACATCTTCACCATTTCGGCCGCGCTGGCATCGGTCAGCGCGTCGTAAGCGCCGTCGCAATATGCGGCCGAATCGGCCAGCCCCGCGATTAGATCAGCCTTCGACGTCTTCGATTTCTCGATACCAATCGCCTTTTGTTCGCCCTTCGCCGCGCCGCAGATCATGTAGTTGGCGTCGGCGATGTGTCCGATCAACTGGCCGTAGCTCCGCACGTCGGGCGACGGCTTGAACGAGTATTGATCCTCCGGCAACTTCTCGGCCGACTTGGCGATGTTGCCCTTGATCTGGTTCCATGCGGCCTTCAAGTCCGCGCTCAACGGGTTGGCTGGCGCTTGTGCGAAAACGGGCGCGGCCAGTAAAACAGCAATAGCAAAGTGTCTCATTTGACTTGGATCTCCTTAGGTGGTTCCACTACTTGTAGCACTGAAACAACTGTTGGAGCCAATGATTTCATCGGCCCCACTGTAAACAAACCGCGTCACTCAGTTTGGGTGGCCGGACTGTAAGCCGGTTCCTGTACCCCTTGCGGGGCGGCAGTCATTCATCTCAGGCCCGCCATTACTGACGGGCTCTAGCAGCCTACCCGGAAGTCAAGCGCGGTGGGCCGCCGCATCCTCCCCTATTTGGCCTTGCTCCGCGTGGGGTTTACCCTGCCACACCGGTTACCCGGTGCGCGGTGCGCTCTTACCGCACCATTTCACCCTTACCTGCCACTCCCGAAAGAGGGGCCGGCGGTATATTTTCTGTGGCACTTTCCGTGAAGCCCGCTTTGAGCGGACCCCCCCGGCCGTTAGCCGGCACGCTGCCCTATGGAGACCGGACTTTCCTCGATCCGCTGCACCCGCCCCAATGGAGCGGGCAAACACAGACCGCGACTGCCCGTCCGGCCACCCATTCCATTCTCGCACCGTTCTCGGATATAATCACAATTAAGTCTTATGTTTAGGCGGTAGGCGTGTGTGCACTGCCACTGAGGAGGATCAATATGACTGTGACGGTTCCGCGTGGAATGAAGGTACTGGTAGTCCTGCTGGCGCTCTCCAGCATGGCCTTCGGCCAGTTCCTGGTCGATACTTCGTCCAAGAACGACTGGGAAGAGATCAATTTCGAGTTCAACTCGGCCGTCCTGACGGACGGTTTCCCCAGCCTGCTGCGGCTGTCCGAACTTCTGAACCAGGATTCGGCCTTCAAAGTGCGCCTCGACGGCCACACTGATTCCATTGGCAGCGAGAAGTACAACGAGAAACTCGCCGAGCGCCGCAGCGAAGCCGTGAAGTCGTTCCTGCTGAAGTACGGCGCTCGTGCAAATCAGATCCAAGTGGTGCCGAAAGGCAAGCGCGTGCCGAAGGTCGACAACCGGACCAAGGAAGGGCGCTGGATCAACCGCCGCGTCGCAATGGCCGTGGTTGATGCGCAGGGCAAGGTGCTCGGAGACGCTTTGGGTGGCGTCGGCGACGCCATCAAGACGATCCAGGCTCACTGTCCCGACTACACCCAATCGCTCAACGACATTCTGAAGAAGCTGGACAAGTTGGACGACATCGCCAGGATGCTCGGCAACCTGAAGAACGACAACGACAAGCTTCGGGCCGATCTCGACTCCCTCAAGGGCGCTGGCGCGGCCACTCAGGCTGCCGTCCAGGCGATGCCCAAGGCCGCCACGCCGCAGGACGTCCAGCGGACGATTGAAACCGAAGTCCGTAAGTATCAGGACGCCAACCCGCGCTTCTCGATCCTTGGCGTCAACCTCGGCGCCGATCAGGACCGCAAGGTCACCTTCCAGGGCCGCGGCCGCTACTTCGCCCCCTTTGGCGACAAGTACGCTTTCCAGGGTCAGGGCGAGTACTTCTACTACAAGGACCGTCAGGAAGCCCAGGCCGACTTTGGTCTCGTCAACCGCTTCCACAAGCGCGCGCAGTTCGGCGCTTTCTCCAGCTTCAAGCACGTTCGTTTGGACGGCTACCAGCAGGGCGGTACCCTCGGCCAGGCGGCATTCACCCTCGACTACATCTTCAGCCGGGGCCGCGTTGGCTTCTTCGGAACCAAGGCCTTCATGAACGAATCCGTGCTCGGCCGCGCGGCGATCTCCCGCAACATCTTCCTCGAGTCCTATGTGAGGACCGTCGATCAGGCGGGCGGCTCGGCATCCGTCGTTCTGGGCCGCAGCACCACCCTCGAAGGCAACCTCGGCTGGCTCAACATGTATGGCGATAAGGACAAGCCCGGCGGGACCATCCGCCTCATCCAGCCCATCAACAACAAGGTCGCCTTGACCGTCGAAGGTGGCTGGAATGAAACCCTCGTTGCCACCAGCAAGACGTACGGCCGCATCACCGGCGGCGTCCTGTTCGGCGACTACAACGGCGCCAAGGAGCAGTTCGCCTCCGACCGGCCGGTGCCCGTCGACGTGCCCAGGGTCCGCTACGAATTGCTGACCCGCCGCGTTCGCAACGGCAACGATGCCCCCATCGCCGACGCCGGTCCCGACCAGATGGGCGTTGCCGCCGGCACCGTCACCCTGGACGGATCGGCCTCTTACGATCCTGACGGCGACTCCATCACTTATCAGTGGGATCAGGTTTCCGGCCCCTCGGTCGGCCTGACCGGCAAGAATGAAGCCAGGGCGACGTTCACCGGCGCCGAGGGCCAGAACTACAGCTTCCGCCTCACGGTGAAGGACGCGCTCGGCCTGATGTCGCTGGCCCGCACCACGGTCAGCGTCAAGGAAGTCCCGAAGGCCGTCATCACCAAGTTCGCAGCCAACCCGTCGCGCATCAAGCCCGGCGAATCGGCTACTCTCACATGGCAGGTGCAGAACGCCGATTCCGTCGAAATCTCCGGTATCGGAGCCGTCAACGCATCGTCTGGTTCCATCCAGGTCACCCCGACCGCCACCACGACGTACAAGCTGACCGCCAAGAACAAGTCCGGCGAGGTGAACGACACCGTCCAGGTTATCGTCGACCAGCCCGCCGCCCGCGTCGTCAGCTTCCGCGCCGCTCCTTCCACCATCAAGGTCGGCGATTCGGCCAACCTCGTTTGGGAGACTGAGAACGCACAGAAAGTCGCTATCTCCGGCATCGGCCAGGTGAACCCCTCCGGCACCGCCTCGGTTTCACCCAGGGAGACGACGACCTACACCATCACCGTCACCAACCAGTTCGGCGAAGTGAACTCCACCGTCACTGTGACAGTTACGCCGGCCGGCTCGGCGCCCAGGATCGGCACGTTCACCTCCAGCCCCGTCGAGGTCGGCGAAGGCGAAGCCGCCACGCTGACCTGGCAGGTCGAGGGTGCCGAAAGCGTCGAGATCACCGATCTCGGCAAGGTTGCGGCCAGCGGTTCGGCAGTGGTCCGTCCGACCGAAACGCGGACTTACACGATGACCGCCACCAACCAGTACGGCACCGAAACGGCCGGCGTGACCATCAAGGTCCAGGCGACCGCCCGCGTGCTGTCGTTCACCGCCTCGCCGTCCCAGTCGCAGAAGCCGGGCGATCCCATCCGCCTCGCCTGGTCGACGTCGGGCGCGACTGAGGTCTCCATCTCGGGCATCGGCGCAGTCACCCCAACGGGCCAGCTCGATGTGACGCCTCAGAGTGAGACCACCTACACGCTGACTGCTCGCGGCCCGAACAACTCCGCGACGCAGTCCGTCACCGTCAGGGTCAGCGGGCAGCGCGCGCCGACCGTGATTCTCAACGTGGCCGACTACTTCCAGACCACGATGCTCGACCACGTCTTCGACGCCTCCGCGTCGATCGATCCCGACGGCGGCGCTCTCACTTACCAGTGGGTCTGGGCCAGTCCGCTCGCATTCCGTTCGGTGACCTTCGGCAGCCCGGACGCCTCTGCGACCACGGTCAAGTTCTCGCCCAACTCAGGCGAGTATCTGATCCAACTCACCGTCACTTCAAGCCGCGGCGTCTCGATAACGAAGCTCATCCGCGTCCTCCTGCGTAGCGCGGTCGGCGTGGACCCGGGTCACTAATTGGATTGAATCAGAAACCCCGCCTGAGGCTCCTCCTCGGGCGGGTCGTTTTTTTGCCTGGTGAACTGGCTAGTCCTAACCGCCTCGAAGGGCCATTGTAAAGATAAACAGATCTGTTATTCTGACTTCGGTATGCGGTACTTCCCTTTGCTCGCGGCTCTATTGATGTCTGTTCAGGCGGGGGTGCTCCCCTATGTCTTTCCAGGCTGGACCACGCACGGCGAATGGCGCGCTGAAACCGAGATTTCGCCCGAGGTCTGGAACCCCGGCGATGCGGTCGAGGTTCGCACGACTCTGTTCTTCACCAGCGCCCACCTGGCGAGCCTTGCGGCCGCGGGCATCAAGGTGGATACCGTCGTCGCGCTTGCCACCGCCGAACGCAACTTCGATGCGGAAGGCCGCATGCGCTGGGCGAACGACGAAAAGTTCTCGACCCTTTTGACGCCCTCGGGACTGCCCATCGAGGGCGGCATCCAGGGCGCAGTCACCAAGCGGTTCGGCTACGGATTCCAGACGCCCTTCGATCAGATGTTGACCGTGAAGCTCTCTTCGCTGAAGGAAATAAACGGAGTCTACACCGCCTCCTTTGTCATGAATCAGGCGCTTCCAGCGGACCTGCCTCCGGGCATCTACAGGATGCGGATCGACTACGGCTTCAAGGCCGGCACGAAGACGATTGCGATCAGCGGCGAGGGTTTCGCCACCAGGGCCTTCCCCAAGGGCAGGGCGAACGAGAACCATCATTACTCCCCCATCATCCGCGCCAGTGGCATTCATGTCTCGGGCTCGGCCGTGGACGGCGCGACGATCCAACCCCGGGCGCCTTGGGTTCTGCTGAATAACTACAATTCGAACGGCTATCGCGGGGTGGTCGCCGACGAGGACAAGGACTGGTTCGCCATCTCCAGCCGCAACTTGATCCAGGACGATGTGATCCTGCCCTTGTTCGACGCCAACTCCCGCATCATCTCCTATTCGCTCGAACCACAGGTCATCCCGGACGCCATTGAAGCTCACAGCAACATCGGCTGGGTGGGCAACAAGGGCCAGATCACCGTCGAGGTAACCGCCCCGGATGGAACCACGACGAATCTGGGGACGGCGCCGTTTGTCGCGCTCTCAGGCCGCTGGCCGACCACGAAAAAGAGCGCCATCACCGCCTGGAAACCCTCTTCCTACGGCCTCCACACCGTCAAATCCACCGGCTGGTATGAAGACGTGGACGGCAACCGCTTTGAAGGCGGCGGTACCTACCGCTTCTGGATCGCCAAGCGCATGACCCTGGCTACTGCCACCTTCCAGGGCATGAGCTACCCGGTGGGCAATTTCTACGGCCGGACCATGGCCTTCGCTCCCGCCTTCCCCGCCGAGGTCGAGGTCGTCGCCCGGCTCTACCCGTCGTCGGATCCGTCACGCGTGAAGGAGATCCGCTACTCGGGCAAGGCCACGCCCGGCGGCAGTTTCTCCGGTGCCGAGGGGCTGAAGCCGCTTGTTTTCGATGAGCCCGGCGAGTATTGGGCGCACGTGCTGGCGAAGTACCGGGATGAGAATGGACATCACTGGGTCTGCTCCATGCGCCACGCCGGCGTTGTCTTCCCCGAGGATTCGCCCATCGAAGCCCGCGGCAAAATGCTCTACATCGACAAAAAGTACGTCGAACGAGGCCACACGAAACGCGAAGGCGAGTACTTTGCCGACGGCACCTACTACCTGGACCACATCAACTTCCCTTACCGTTCCGGCGACGTTCTCCAGATGGCCAGCGAAGGCGAAGGCGCGAACAAGATCGTCCCCACGCTGATGTGGGAAGCGAAAAGCGCCGAAAACTACGACACGCGCTTCCAGGGCATCGGCCGCACGAACCTGCAGTTGGTCACCTCGAACGGCTACTCGCCCCACCTGTTCCCCGAATACATCACTGACTGGGCTTACTACTACTCCGCCGGTCCCAGGCCCGGTTTCATGGGCCGTTTCCTGATCGGCGAGGACCGTGTTCGCGCGCCTTACTGGTCGCTGTCGCCGAACAGCTTCGGCGGACAGATCAACGCCTCGGCCAACGGCGACCTGCCGGGCGATATCTACCGCCTCATCGGCGGCGTCGTCCTTCGCAAAGCGGGCGAGAAACCGCTCTATGCCGGTTACCTCGCCAGCGCGTTCATGCTGGAAAAGAAGACGCACGACAACCGGATCACGGGTCCGGGCGAGGAGGAACTGATCGGACCCCACAGGCAGCGCGCCCGCTTCTACCTCGTCGGTCCCAGGCCTGGCCTCGTCTTCACCACCGGTTCGACCTTCGCCGGCGCCGCCCAGATCGACCCCGTCCTGCCAGCCAATGTGACTGTCACTCTCACCTATCCCGACGGCAGGAAAGTGTCCACCACCGGCCAGGGCGACAAGTTCGGCAGCTATGTGGCTCGCGACAAGTTCGTCATGGACCAGCCCGGCGTCTACCGCTACACGATGGAGGGCGAGTGGCAAGGCTTCAAGGGCGGCGTGCCCGGACTGCCAGCAGAGGGCGGCGACCTCTACGTCATTGAGAGCAACAAACCCGCCGGCGTACCCGAACTCCAACTCGACATCCCCGAGGACTCGAACATGGACCCCGTCGCCGGCATCCGCATCGCCGGCCGCTCCACGGCCTCGCGTGTCCATGCCGCCGCCGTCATTCCCGGAGCGGTCATTGACCAGCAGTGGCTTGAAGTCTCGGGCGGCAAGTTCGCCTACACGCTGAACCCCAAGGCCATCGAATCGAAAACCCAGACTTACGACACCGCCCACCGCGTCACCGGCGCCCCCTCCATCGGCGACGTCATCCACCTTACCTTCTTCTCAAAGGAAGACGGGCCGCAGGGCGCGTGGCACTCCTACCGCCGCGTCATCGTCCGCGGCACAAAGCTGCTCAACATCAAATAGGATCGGCTACCAGGCCTTTTCAAGGATCTCTGCCACCGCTTCTGCTGGGAGCGGCACGGGGTTGGACTTCATGCTCGATGCGTTGGCCGCCTTCTGTGCGATCTCCCGGAAGTGCCATGCTTCGATCCCGTATTCTCGCAATCCGGGGATCCCCGCCTGACGGACCAGGGCGGCCGCATCCACCCACCCGCCGATCAACTCGTATCTCGCCCGCGCCGGATGGCCTTCAGGCAGCGCCCTGAGATTGGCCTCGATCACGTGCGGCAGCAGCGCCGCGCAGACAGCTCCGTGCGGCGCGCCGAACATCCCGCCGATCGGCGCCGCCAATCCATGAACCGCGCCCAGTCCGGCATTGGCCAGGCAGATGCCGCCAAACAGGCTGGCCAGGCTCATCATCGTCCGCGCCTCGATATCCGAACCATCCTTGAATAGGCGGGGCAATGCCGCGGCCGCCAGGTGGATCCCCTCGGCGCAGAGAGCGTCGGTGAACGGATTCGCTTTCAGGCTGACAAAGGGTTCAATCAGTTGTGTCAGCGCGTCCAGACCGGTCGCGGCTGTCACGGCCGGCGGGGCGGTCAACGTCAATTCGGGATCGATCAGTGCCACCGCCGGGACCATCGAAGGGTGACGCAAACTGGCCTTCACGCCCTCCTGCGGCGCCTGCAAGACCGCATTGCGCGTGGCTTCGCTGCCGGTGCCCGCCGTCGTTGGCATCGCCAGCACCGGCAGGGCAGGGAAGGACAGCGCCATCCCTCGGCCCACCACCTCGATGTAGTCCAACACGCCGCCCGGATTCGCGGCCAGGGCAGCGGCTGCCTTGCCAAGGTCCAACGCACTGCCGCCGCCGCAGGCCACGACGGAATCGCAACCCGCCGCCTTGGCGGACTCCGCGGCGCGTTGCGCGTCATCGATGGACGGCTCCCCGCGGACACGGAACACGGCGGCGGCGTTCAATTCGCCTTCGAGCCACCCGTACCGGTCCGCATCGCCGCCTGTGACCAGCAACGCGCGACGGCCCAGACTCCTGGCGATGGATGCCGCCTCGCCGGCCACGCCGCGGCCGAACACAATTCGCTGGTTGGTGACAATGTCGATGCGCACCGCGTTGTCCGCCTTACCAGTCCGGATCGCCGGGAAAGATGTTCGCGTACTTCACGCTCGTGCGAGGCGCGGCCATCATGTCCGCGACCGTATCGCGCCACTTGGCGTAATGCGCCGTCTCCTTGTGCGTCGCCGGCGCCTCAGCGGTCCTGTATGCCTCGACCAGCACGAAGCGCGACGGGTCGCCGTTCTGCTGCACGAAATCGAACCGGGCGATGCCAGGCTCTTGAACGCTCGCTCTCGCGTTCTCCTCCGAGGCTTCCTTGAAGGCCTCAATGCACTCCGGCTTCACATGAATGTGGACATGGACGATGAACATACCTACCCCGGACCATTATGCTCAAAAGAGTGAACTGCTGGAAACTCATTGTCGAATATGACGGCTCCCGTTACTCCGGCTGGGCCGAACAGACCAACGCCCGCACCGTGATGGGCGAACTGCGCAAGGCCTCCGAGATCTTCCTGGGCGCGCGCGCCGAGATCGTGGGCTCGGGCCGCACCGACGCCGGCGTCCACGCCGCGGCCCAGGCCGCTCATATCAAGGCGGACGTGAAACGCCGTATCGCGCCCGAACAGTTCATGCGTGTCATCAACGACGAACTGCCCTTCGACATCGCCGTGCTGTCGCTTGAAGAGGCGCCGCCGGACTTCCACGCCCGTCACGACGCCATCGCCCGCCGCTACGTCTACCAGGTCTCCACCCGCAAGGACGCCTTCTCGAAGCGCTTCGTCTGGTGGGTGAAGGAAGACCTCGATGTCGATGCGATGTCCCGCGTCGCCGCCCTCGCCGCCGGCCGCCACAACTTCGTCCGCTTCCGCGCCAAGGACGACGCCAGGCCAAACGAATCCACGATTGTTGAGGTCCATTCGTCCGCCATCGTCCGCCAGGATGCCCTGATTCTCTATCGCATCGAGGGTTCGCACTTCCTGTGGCGCATGGTCCGGCGGTTGACCGGCTGTATCGTCAAGGTGGGGCTTGGCGAACTCACGGTCGATCAGTTCGAGCAGTTGCTCGCCAACCGCGGGCCGGCTCACGACGTAGCCGCATGGACGGCGCCGGCTTCGGGCCTGTTCCTGGAAGCGGTAACTTATCCTGATTAGTCGGGGACGCCAGCCATCCAGTAGCCTGGCCGCGTGCTGACCTTCAGCCCCGGTTTGCGGACCTCCACCCGGATCCTATGAAATCCGCCCTCGACCTTGTTGTTTGGCACATAGCTCAAAACATACTGGCTCCGGATCTCGGTTCCAATGCGCGAGATGGCGCGTTCAAGGTCGCGCTGCGTCAGAAAGCTGTACTCCCGCCCGCCCGTGAAGTCGGTGAACAGTTCCGCCGGGTTGCGGATGAACAACCCCTTCACCCCGCGGAACATCTCGACGAACGCCGGAATCGCGTCCCCGCCATAACCCTGCGCGCCTGAGATCTGGTTCTGTGAAGTGGGGTCGGGCGGCGCGACGCCGATGCGTGGCCGTGCGCCTGGTGGCAGGTGGTCTGGACGCGGCACTTCCGGCCGCTCGGTCAGCCGTGTCACCACGCGGCTCATGTTCACCGTGTAGACCTCGATGTTGTGCAACTGCAGTGCCGTGGCCACTTCGCGCGGCCGCGATTCGCTCGACCGGTCCAACGTCTCCGAGATCAACAGGACCACCTTGCGCCGGTCCTTCTTGTTGCGAAGCATGAACGTCGCCTGGTTCACGGCATCCACCAGCCGGTTATTCATCCCGCCGGGCTTGAGCTTGTCCAGAGCGGCATCGATCTTGTTCAGATCGCGCGTGAAGTCCTGCAACACTTCAATGCGGTGATCGAAACTCAGCACGGCCGCTTCGCCATCCTGGCCCACCAGCAGGTCGCTAATCACCGATCCGGTCTTCTTGATCATCGGCAGCAGTCTCTCGACGTTCGAGGACCGCTGAATGCCGATGACGAACGAAAGTGGAAGAATCGTCACGTCGCGGTTCACCTGTTGCTGCTTGTCGTTGTCGTACAGGACGAAGTCCTGCGGCATCAGGCCATTGACCGTCTCGCCGTGCTTGTCCACCACCGTTGTCGGCACCAGCACCACTTGAACGCCCTCCCTGAATGTCGGTGTCTGGTCTTCCACCATCGCCGGCGGCGCGGCGGGCGGCTTCACCGGCTGCTGGGCAATCGCGAAGGGCAGCGCCGCAAATGCGGCAAGCAGGGCGGCGTGAACGATGTATCGCATGAAGGAGGTGGTCTCCGTACCAGTTTAGAAGACGGTTGGCAGCTCAGGCTGGTTGCGCCGGCTCGACGTGGGCCGTGCGCCCGGCGGCGAGATCGACGATATGCGGAAGCAACTCAACAATAGCATCCAGCGATTCGATAGCTCCCTTCGGCGATCCAGGCAGATTCACGATGACCACTGCACCCGCCAGCCCGGCCGTCGCCCGCGACAGGATTGCCCGCGGCGTCTTCGTCTGCCCCACCCTGCGCATCGTTTCGCCAATGCCCGGAATCTCGCGATCGATCACGGCGCGTGTCGCCTCCGGCGTAACGTCGCGTGGTGAAACGCCCGTGCCGCCGGTCGTCAAAATGAGGTCCGCTTTGCCCGGCGCCGCCGCTTCCGCCAGCGCCGCTTCGATCAGCGCGCGTTCGTCCGGCAGCACCCGCGCTTCGACAACCTCCCATCCCATCTGCTCGACACGCCGCCGTACGGCGGGTCCGGAAAGGTCCTCGCGCTCTCCCCGGTACGACGAATCCGAGATGGTGAAAACCGCTGTTCGTATCATCCGCGCTTCTTCCCGCCTGGATCAGGATTCCGGCGCCAATCGCCGCTCTTGCCGCCGCTCTTCGCAAGCAGGCGGATGTTCTCGATGGCAATGGACTTGTCCAGCGCCTTGGTCATGTCATAGATCGTCAGGGCGGCCACCGACACAGCGGTCAGCGCCTCCATCTCCACGCCGGTCGGTCCGGTGGTCGACGCTGTCGCTGTGATCTCGATCCCGCCTTTTTCTGGTTTCATCGACACATCGACATGCGATAGCGCCAGCGGATGGCACATCGGGATCAGGTCCCAGGTTCGTTTGGCCGCCATGATGCCAGCCACGCGGGCCACCTCCAGCGGATCGCCCTTCGGATTGTCAGGCAGCGCCCGCAGCACCTTTCGCGACAGCCGCACAAAGGCCCTCGCCGTCGCGGTGCGCTGGGTGTCCGGTTTGGCCGACACATCCACCATGCTGGCCTTGCCGGCATCGTCGTAGTGAGAGAGTTTCGTCGGTTTCATTTTCTTGTCAATGGCGGAGAAGGAGCCGAATCGTGTCGCCTCGTCTGTATTCTGGACGATCCGCCTCGGCGACGAGAAAACAGTTGGCGCGGGCCACCGCCGCCATGTCGCCCGAGCCCGACCATCGCACCGGCGTGATCTCGCCCCCGTCCCCGCCGAGCCGCGCGGGCAGGAATCGCGTCAGACCGCCGCGGTGGCTGAAGTCTTCGGTCAGCGTGGCCGAGGTGAGCGCAAATGGCGCTTCGGCGAGCCCTGAGAGCAGTTCAACGGCCGCGCGGGCGAACACCTCAAAGCACACCATCGTCGAAACGGGATTGCCCGGCAATCCGAAAAAGAAGGTACCGCCAGCCTGCCCGAACACCAGCGGCTGTCCCGGTTGGATCAGCACGCGGTCAAAATAGAACTTCGCGTCGAAGCGCGCCAGCGCCTGCTCAACAACATCGTACTTGCCCGCCGATACGCCGCCCGAGAGCAACAGCAGATCGAACGAAAGACCGCGTTCAATCAGCGCGGCGGTTTCATCGATCGAATCCGGCGCAACCGGCAATACTTCAGGTTCGCCCCCGGCCAATCGAACCTGTGCCGCGAGCGAATACGAATTCGAGTTGCGAATCTGGTGAGGCAGCGGAGTGGCGCCCTCGCCCACGATCTCATCGCCCGTGGCGATGATCGCGACGCGCGGCTTGCGGTACACGGCAACACTCTCCACGCCCACCGATGCCATCACCGCGATTTCCGGGAATCCAATGCGCATGCCAGGTGCGAGCAGCGTGTCGCCCGCCCGGCACTCCACGCCCCGCGGCGAGATATGGTCGCCCGCCTTGTATGGCCGGTCCACGCGGATCAGGTCAGCATCGCGTTGCACGTGTTCGATCATCACGACGCAATCCGCGCCCGCCGGCACTGGCGCGCCCGTCATGATCTCGATCGCCTCGCCCGCCGCGACTTTGCCCGCAAAAAGACCGCCCGCCCGGACTTCGCCGGCCACCTTCAGCGGACCCGGCAAGTCCTCCGTCTTCACGGCAAAACCATCCCTCACGCTGCGGTCAAACGGCGGATAATCCCGGTCGGCGACAATCGACTCGGCCAGCACCCGCCCCAGCGCCTCGTCCAGCCGCAGCCGTTCCACCGCGGGCCGCGCGCGCTCCCGCCTCACGCGTTCAATGACAATGCTTCTCGCTTCGGAAAACGGCAGTGCAGCCACGCCGCCATTCTAGCAAGAGCTCAACTGAGGGGAACCGGAGGGATGCCCGCGACCGGATCGCCAGGAGTGTTGATGATTTGGGCGAGCTTTTGGAGCAGGTGCTTCGCGCCCAACTGGAGAGTGACGAAACTCCCGGATGGGTGGTTGATGGTGACCACGCAGCGAATCGTGCCCGCGCCGACTGCCTCGACGCGTACCAGTTCCTCGTTCGTGCCGGTGCGCTCGATGAAAACGTAGTCGCCGACACCAATTCCCGTCGTGCTTGCGACCGGAATGTCCTGCGCGGTCGTGCTTGCGGTCACGTCCGCAGAGAGGGTCGTCTCGACGATGCAGTCCGTGTGCGCCACTGTGTAGCGGGTATCGCGGAAGTAGAGGTGGAGGTAGTCGATCCCGTAGTACGGCGCGATCCCGCCGGCGTCGAACTGGCAGGATGCCGCTGTCTCGCCGCCGGAGACATCCGTCGCGTGGTTGAGCAGGCGCACCTCGTACAGGTCGTTCGGTGCGCCCGCGCCACATACGAACGTCATGGCGTCCCACGAGACGGACGGGAACTTCGCGGCATCGAGCCGCATCGCGCCGTCGAGCGCGTGGTCGTAGTCGATATCGAACTCCAGTTTCAGGCCGGAGAGATCCGTGCGCGGCACGGGCTTCACGCGGAGGTGATTGAAGTAGTCGTATGCGTTGTGGAAGCCCAACACCGCGAAGTCTTCGGCGGCCTGGAAGATCCCGGAGATCGAGATGCCGGTCGCAGTGGCGTCGTGGATCGTGGTCGTCGCGGCGCGGCCGGAGAAGCCCTGCACGTGCATATTCCGGCGCGGGTCGAAGATTTGAAGCAGTTCAGAAGACATTGGTGTCGGCGCATCGGAGACGACAACCCCTCCCACCGGGAGATCCGGCGAGAAGAACTCCCGCTCAGGGCTTTGCTTCGATCAACGGTGCGGCGTTACTCCAATGCTCAATTTCTGAGGGCGCACATGGAGGACGAGCAACGATCTAGATAGCCGTGGCCTTGTGGCGGACATGTACAGCATAAGCCGGTTCTGCGAGAATGGCCGCATGCCGCTAGCGGTCCTTGACGCGAATCTGATGGGACGGCTCGCCTCACGGAACCCCTCGCTCCAGCAGTCCATCAAAGTGTACCTGAATGGCCTCAGAAGTCAGGGATACTCCATCATCATAACCAGTGCCACTGCGTCCGCTCTCGCCGCCAATCAAAACGTTCACACGCGAGGAATCACAGTTAGCGGCACCATGCTGCACTGTGACGGCATCCTGTGGACAGACGCCGGCGAGATCCTCAAGATCGAACTGCTAGACAACGCCGCCGAGATCATACACCGAAATCAAAGGGTGCTTCCCAGTCTAGATTTAGCCTGGTGGATACGATTGGTCCGGCGTCACGGTGACACCAGCAGGAAGAGTCGCATTGGTAGCGTGTACTCGCACTGCCACCACATGCGGACGGCTTCGGATCGCCGATCCCTCGACAGGGCCTTCCGGCCTCTCTTGCGCACAATCACCCACGCTAGCTTCCATGCTTCGGCTCCAGCTCCGAGATCACAGGCGCGCTTGAGGGTTGCCGCCAGTTCAACGGTTGTAGGCGAGGACTCACCAGTTCGAAGAGCGTCCCGTTTAGCCATGGCCTCCGCCACGAGGTAGCCAAGCTGTCCGTAGCCCTCGCGCGAGGGCAATGGACTGAGAGGGCCCGAATAGATCTCCTTGAAGGGAATCCCAAGTCGTGTCGCCCACAGCTCGCACTGTTGTAGCTCCAGCCAGGAGCCCTCCTTCGCCTCTGCCACCACTTGGGCGAGCAGTCGCTTGCAATGACTCCGAATCCGACTCGCGACAGGCCGCAGCCACAGCTTGCTCGCGAGCTGATGCCACAGGCGCAGAATCAGGACTCTTCTCAGCGAGACCATTGCGCGGAGCCAGTCCTCAGATGGTTTCAGGTCTCGCTCCACCCTGGTGATCGTGCGCCATGCACGCAACCAATGACCAGCGCACCGTTCGGCCTCGGCCAAATCGAGCGTGATACCGAGAGCCCTCTCCCGGTTCCCGCTCCGCAACGCCTCCACGGCCGCTTCGCCGTACCGCCGAGCCGCTTGTTCGTAATACCCCTTGTGGAAGAGTCCCCGGCCGAGCCCGTGCAGCGCATCAGCGCGATGCTCCGCGTCGACGCCAGCTCGTGTGAGCATGTCCTCGCCATGGCGGACCGCTTCCGTGGCACATCCGATGCCGCTGAACAGTACCGCCCGCCACACGTCGAGATCCCAGGGTGTAAGGCCAGCCCCCAGTTTTCGCTCGAGCCCCCCGACCATCGGCGTACGATCGGCCATGATGGGCATCCCCGAGGCTAGGAAGCCCAATACCTTTCTCATGTCTCCAACGAGGGCCGTTCCGCCGCTTGCGTTCAGCACCCGGCGTGCGTTGTCCTTCAAGTCAGGCGCAATAGCAGTGCCCCGGCAGTTCCACACGATCTGGGCATGCAGCCCCTGGAGTTCGGTGCAGATCTCGAAATCGAGGCCTGAGTAGCCACACACCAAGAGGTTTCGTCCGGCGAGCAGGCGATACAGGAGCCGTCGCTTCCAGGGCGCGAGTTGCCCTTCGCGGCCCAGTGTGAAAACCATCGATCGTGGTCCGGTGCCGCGCACCGAATCACGCACAGCACAGCCGTGGATCTTGAAGAGGACTGGACGTGTGGGGTCCAGCCTTTCGGCATCCGACTCGGTCACGACGCACTGGATGGCTCCGCGCTGGGCCGGCGCAACGAGGCCGCACGCGCCCTCCAGACACGGGTCGTAGTTCGTTGTGACGATGTGCTCAACGATTCCTTCGTCGCAGAGCCTGGCGAAGGCACCGTGAAGATCGTTCGGCGTGCCTGCTCGATAAAGGGCCAGGAGGTTGTCGCCAACCTGCTCCTTCCGCTGACAAGCATCCGTCGCATGCTCGAACGCTGACGCCTTGATCAGAGCGCTGACATCGGATGGCACAGTCGCCGATGCTGACAGGAGGGTGGCCAGAGAGTCCGTCACTTCCATGCCTGGTGGCAGGTCGCACGGTTTCCACATGGATACCGCGCTCCCGACCAGAGCCACGAAACCTTCAGCCCGAAGCCTGGCGAGGAGCTCACGGCCTGCCGGAGAGCAGGCTTCGATGGTAGAGAAGGTGTCAGTCATAGCCCGCCGGTTCGGAGAAGTCTTCAAGAATATACCGCAACACCGCCGGGCCAAATATCACGTCCGTGGGGAGACACCCTCGAATCGAGACGTCGCTGCCCCCACGCTGCTGCTGGCCACGTTACTCCTGAGTAGTCGCCATGCGTTCACCAATTCGGCTGCTCGGTCGATTTCAGCCGGATGGACGCTCTTCACGTCTGGATTACCAAGGTCAAGTCGGAGCCGGGATCGGGCGAGGCGACGGCCAGGATGTCGAACGCCATGTCGTCGCCCTCGTTCATGATGGGCGTCGGCCAGATGGCCGGACGGATGCTCTCACCGAGCAGGTGGTCCCCGGTCACAATTGCGTCGAAGGTCTGGTTGTCCGGATCGACGGCTAGCACCTGCACGTACTCCTCATTCGCGCCGCCGAGGTCGATATGGACGAAGCGCCCGGCCTCCAGACCAAGGCGGTTCGCGCCGTAGGACGCCGTTTGGATGGTCTGCGGCGTGGGACTGCCGGTGACCGCTTGGAAGAGGATGATGCCGTAGTCGGCGTATTGCAGACGGCGCGTGGCGGGTAGACCGTAGCCCTCGTTGTTCACCAGGAAGTCGTAGGTGTTCTTGTACGCCGTCGGAAGCGACTGAGCGATCCACTCCCATCCTACCCTCCGCGCGCCTCCTCGCGGCCTGCTACAATTTCACGGTCTCCTGTTTTTCCACTTTCGCCGGGTCGAACTCGATGCCAAACCCTGGCCGATCCGTGAGCTCAATGAACCCCTTCACCGGTTCGGGCGCGTTCTTCTCGAACCAGTAATACGACCGCATCTTCACGATCAGATACTCCACCAGCGGACACACCGACGGGCTTTGGCTCGCCACCACATGCAGCGCCGCGTGCACGTTATGTCCGTGCGGGATCACCTGCGCGTCGAAGACCGTCGCCACCTGGCAGATCTTCATCAGTTCCGAGACGCCGCCGCACCACTCCGGGTCGGCCTGCACCACGCTGATCGCGCCCGCCGCCAGGTAGCGATGCGCTTCCCAACGGCCGTGGAAATGCTCACCCGACGCCACGGGAATCGATGTCGCCTTGCGCAACGCAACAAATGCTTCAAGCCGGTCCGGCGGAAACGCTTCTTCAATCCACCGCGGCCGGTACTGCTCCACTCTCTTGCACCAGTCGATGGCGTAATCGAGCTGCCATCCCATGAAGGCGTCGAACATCAGTTGCACATCATCGCCCACGGCTTCGCGCAGCACCCTCACCAGTTCGACGTTCTTCTTCATCCCTTCCAGCCCATTCGCCGGACCGTAAGCGAGAAACCATTTCTGATTGAGGTAACCCTCGCCCTTCAGCCGCGCCGCCGTGGGCCCCGCCTTCTCCGGCTCCACCGTGTGGCCCAGACAACTGCCATAAACCTCGATCTTCGTCCTCGTCGGCCCGCCCAGCAGCCTGTAGACCGGCGTGTTGTAGTACCGCCCGCGCAGATCCCACAGCGCGTTATCCACCGCGCTGATCGCCATCATCATGTGCCCGGCGCGCGCATGCCGGTTCTGGCGGTACATCTGGTCCCACAACTTCTCCACCGCCAGCGCGTCCTTGCCCATCAGGAATGGGCGCAGTTGCCGTTCCACAACCAGCGCCGCCTCGTTGTCGATGGGCCCGTAAAGCCCTTCCACGCCCTCTGCCGTCTTAATCCGCAGGTAGAGCGCCGACACGTTCGCCATCCGCTTCCGCGGATTTGGCGCGTCGGAATACGGCTTCGGCCGCAGGTCGTCATAGATATAGGTCATCTGCAGGTTGTGCTGCCGGTCGACTCCTGCCAGAGTCTCGTATCGGCCGCTCAACCGGACAAATTCAATCGACGCGATCGGCTGCGCCTTGGCCGGCGCGGCAAACGCGCCAAGCGCCGCCGGCGCCAGTGTCAGGAAGTTTCTTCTTTGCATAGGACGAGACAAATCCAATCTTCAATTTCGTGCCGGCTTGTCCGGCTGAACCCGCGTGCCGTGAGCGTGCGAACCACGCGCTCCTCATCGCGCGTCTGATACCCGGAAACGATCACAGCCCGCCTCACCACGCGCGCATACTCGCCGGCGAGCAACGCATGAGTCTCGGCATTGATGTTGGCCACCAACACATCGAACGAACCATCCCCAACCGAACGCAGCGACCCGGTAAACAGTCGCGGCGGTACGCCGTCCGCCATCAGGTTGCGCCGCGCAATCGCCACCGCATCGCCGTCGATGTCGCAGCCGATCGCCAGCCCCGCGCCCAGCAACTGCGCGGCTGCCGCCAGGATGCCAGAGCCGGTGCCTACGTCAATCACGCTCTCGCCGGCCCGAACGTGCGCCTCCAATGCCAGCAATGCCAGTTGCGTCGCCGGATGCGCCCCCGTTCCCAGCGCCAACCCCGGATGCACCGTCAACCGGCGCCGTCCCGCCGGCGGCCGCGCCTCGTCCCACTCCGGAGCCAGGTACAGGCTCTTGCCCACACAAAACGGCTGCCACGCCTGCCGCGATTCCGCCTCCCAGTCGCGCGGAATTTCCACCGCCAGACTCGGGCTGAACTTCTGGAAACGATCCAGCAGACCATCCGGATCGGCGAACCACGCCCTCAGCCGGCACCGGTCCGGTAACGGCGACTCCTCCAGAATGCCCGACGCCCCGCACTCCCAAAGATCGGCTGAAATAATCTCGGCGTCGGTTTCCAGACAATCAAGCGTGAGAACGTACATGGTTCATTTCCGCCTGGCTCCGCCTGCCATTCGCGCAGCCTTGGGCATGGTGCGATTCTACACCCCAAACAGCCCGCCGTCGATCCAGGCTAAAATACTTTTCCATGCCCATCAGCCAAGCGCTTCTGCCCGAGTTCGATCAGGAGATCGCCTCCACCCGCAAAACCCTCGACCGCATCACCGATCGGATCTGGGATTTCAAGCCCCACGAAAAGTCCCCCACCCTCGGCTGGCTCGCCGGCCACATCGCCAACCTGCCCACGTGGGTCGTTATGGCCATCGGCACCCGCTCGCTCGACATCGCCGCCAGTCCGCGCACCCCAAAACTCGCGTCGAAAGCCGGCCTGCTCTACGCCTTTGAAACCAATGTAGAGACGGCGCGCGAGGCCCTCGAATCGGCCTCCGACGAATGCCTTATCGGCCCCTGGTCGCTGCTCAACGACGGCAAGGAGATATTGACGATGCCCCGCGTCGCCGTCCTGCGAAGCTTCGTCATGAACCACCTCATCCACCACCGCGCCCAACTCGGAGTCTACCTCCGCCTCAACGACATCCCGGTCCCCGCCATCTACGGCCCCTCCGCCGACGAACCCGGAATGCCCGGCTAATCCACACCCTTCCGCCTCCCCGGCAAACCCGCCGGATTCTCATGAACCCGCTCCGGCGCGTCCGCCGTCATCCCCGCGGCCAGAGAAACGCTCTTCTCGCCAAACCTCCTGCGTAGGCTGTCCGCCGCCTCCAGCGCCTTCCGGGCGCGCTCGTTCTTCTCCGCGTTCAATAAATCAATCTGACCCCCATATGTTTCAAGCCCCGATACCCCCACACCGATCAGCCTGACCTTGCTCCCACGTCCCCATGCCGCCTTGAACATCTCCCGTACCACGCCGATCAACTCCTGATCCAACTGCGACGGCTGCCGCAGCGTATGCGCCCGCGTGATCGTCTGAAACCCCGAATCCCGCAGCTTCAAATGCACCGTCCGCGCATGAAGCCCATACTCCCTCAACCGCCGCGCCACCTTCTCCATCAGGTGAACCAGCGTCGCATCCAGCCGGGCCTCGTCCGCCGTGTCTTCATCAAAGGTATGCTCGTGACTCACCGACTTCGGATCGTCGCCGCCGCCGATCACCCCATCGAACCAGGCCCCCGCATCCTCCCCCCGCGCCTTGCCCGCGAGCGCCAAACCCCACTGTCCAAACCTGCGCAAAAGAAACGCCTCGTCGAGCCGCGCCAAATCGCCCACCTTCCTGATGCCCACCTCCGCCAACTGCCGCTCCATCACCTTGCCCACGCCCGGAATCCGCCGCACGTCCAGCGGCGCAAGAAACTCGGCCTCCAGCCCCGGCTGAATCCACAACACGCCGTTCGGCTTCGCCTGATCCGAACTCACCTTCGCCACCAGTTTCGACGAAGCGATGCCGACCGAACAGTTCAATCCCGTACGCTGCTTCATCCGCTCATGCAACGCGTGGGCGGCCTTCAATGGCGGTCCCAACAGCCGCTCGGTGCCCGTCAGGTCCATGTAAGCCTCGTCCACTGAAGCCATCTCGACCAGCGGAGAAAACTCCATCAGCACCTCGTGGACCTTGTGCGAATACTCCCGGTACAGTTTCGGATGACCGTCCAGAAATACGGCCTGCGGGCACAACTTCGCCGCTGTCCGCAAAGGCAAAGCCGAATGCACCCCAAACGCCCGCGCCGCATACGACGCCGCCGACACCACCCCCCGCTCCCCCGCCTGCCCGCCAACCACCACCGGCTTGCCCTTCAAAGAAGGATCAAGCAACTCCTCCACCGAAACGAAGAAGGCGTCCATATCGACATGGAAAATCGTTCTCATAGTGGGGCGGACGCCCCCGTCCGCGCCGGACCCCCCGGTCCGGCTCAACTCCGTTGTCAGTTCAGTCGGCGACGCCTCAGATCGTAATCCCCAACCTCTCCGCCAAAATCCCAATATGCCGCGCGTTCGCCGGCAGACACGACACCAGCCGCCCCGCATTCTCCCGGATCACCGTCGGCGCATCCGCCTTCGCCTTCGCCTCTCCATCCAGCCGGTGCAGCTTCCGCCAAGTCTTTTCCCACCGCTGCCCATAGCCTTCCAGCGCCAGCGCCGGCGCGCCGCCGCCCACAATCGATGCCAGTTGTGAACTCAAGTCCGCAGCCTCGGCCAGACCCGTATTCATGCTCTGGATCCCCGCCGGACCCGTCAAATGCGCGCTGTCCCCCGCAAGCCACATCCGCCCTTTCCCAAACGCCGATGCCAGCCGCCGTTCAAACCGTACCACCGTCCGCCATGAAATCGATTCCACAGGCGTCTTGAACCACGGCGCGCGTTCGGCCAACAGCTTCCGGAAATGCTCGTCCGACAACACATCCACCCCCCTGTCCCCCGCTCCTGGCACTCGGTCCTTCGCCCGTTCTGTCGGGAAATAGCCGAACCCAGCGGCCAGCAACTTGTCTTTCAGCAGTTCGGCTTCTTCGTCCGCATAGCCGGTCAACTGGAAACTCCACCGCACCGCGTTGCCCGGCAGAGGCCACATCACATCCGCCGTCCCGTCCCCAACCACCACCTTCAACTGATCGCCCCCATCCCCGCCGCACTGGCATTCGAACACGGCATAATACTCCGCCGGACCAACCTCGGGGAAATCAATCTTCATTGCCCGCCGCACCTGCGAGTTGTATCCGTCGGCCCCGATCACAAACGGCGCCTCGACCTCAAATGTCTTCCCCACCACCCATTCCGTGTGTGCCACGATGTAGCCCCGCGACTCCTTCTCCAGCCGCCCCAGCAACACCTTTACGCTCTCTTCGCCCGGCGTCAGCAACGCCACCTCATGCCGCCACTTCACCTCCACCCCCTGCGCCCGCAATGCCGCCTCCAGCGCCGTCTCCAGATGGTCCTGCCGCGTCACCGCCATCGGCGTCGACGCCCCTGGCAGGTCGTCCATCCTCGCCTCGGCCACCTTGCCCGTGCCGTCGCATACCGCCAGGCTGCGCACCAGCCGCGCACCTTCCAATACCTGACCGGCGATGCCCGCCTTCTCCAGTTGGCTGATCGACTCCGGATGCAGCGCCAGCGCGTAGCTGTGCTTGCACGGCCAGACCCCCGTATCCACCACCGCCGTCCGTACGCCCTCCCGCGCCAGGTTCAACGACGCAAACAGCCCCACCGGACCCGCCCCAACCACCAATACTTGAGGATTCGTTTCACCGAACATAACCGGCGCCTCCAAATCGGACTAAAAAAAGATGATGAACCGGCATCAGTATACACCGAACCCCAGGCGAAACAGCCTCGTCGGGACTGTATAATCAACCTGACACCCAGAGCCTCAGGAGACACGATGATCAACCGCCGTCAGTTCCTCTCTACCAGTGCCGCGTCGCTCGCCTTCCTCGACGACAAACCCAAACGCGTCGGCCTCATCGGCGCCGGCTGGTACGGCAAGGTCGACGTCCTCCGTTTGATCCAGGTCGCCCCGGTCAACGTCGTCTCCGTCTGCGACGTCGATAGTCAAATGCTCGCCGAGGCTGCCGGCCGCATCGCCGAACGCCAGATCTCGAAGCAGAAACCCCGCACCTATCCCGACTACCGCGAGATGCTCAAGGAGAAGGACCTCGACATCGTCCTCGTCGGCACCCCCGACCACTGGCACGCCCTCGCCGCCATTGCCGCCATGGAGGCCGGCGCCCACGTCTGGTGCCAGAAACCGATCAGCGTCGACGTCGTCGAAGGCCAGGCCATGCTCGCCGCCGCCCGCAAGTACAAGCGCGTCGTCCAGGTCGGCATGCAGCGCCGCTCCACCCCCCACCTGATCGAGGCCAAGAAGCTCATCGAAGATGGCAGACTCGGCAAGATCGCCGTCGTCGAAACCTGCTGTTTCTACCCCCGCAACAATCCCCCCAACCCGCCCGACAC
>CAZLDN010000036.1:0-42145 GCA_964558355.1 uncultured Candidatus Solibacter sp. | reverse complement strand
GAAGACTCGTGGCGCGTCGGTCGCACCACGTGCAATCCGAGACTTCTTCCAAAGGGACGGTCGAGGCCGCGATCCAGCACACGCAGGGCACGGCGCTCAAGGGACGCACCTTTGAGATCATCGACGCGCAGAACACGTGGCTCGCGCATTGGGAGGCATGCTGGGCGGCCCTCCGTATTCACGGGCGGAAGAAACGCCAAGTGCTGGAGCTCTTTCGTGAAGAACAGCCGCACCTGCGCGCGCTGCCCCTCGAGGGCTTTCGCTACTTCACCCAAGGCACGCGGACGGTCGATGACGCGGGCCTCGTGCAGGTGGAGGGGGCGTACTACGCGGCGCTGCCGGCCGCGCTGCACAGCACGGTGATCGTCCGCCTCTTCGCGCGCAGTCTGGAGATTCTCGCCGCCGACCATCAGGTGCTGCGCCGGCACGAGAAGGCGACCCGCAAAGGGGCGTTTGTGATGGCCGAGACGGATCGGCTCTTCAATCCCTCGCGGGAGACGGCGCGGATCCTCGCGCGCGTGACTATGATCGGTCCCCACACGGCGGCGATGGGCCACGCCCTTTTCACGCGGCTTGGACGTCCCGGCAATCGGGCCCTCTACGGGCTGGCCAGCCTGGTGCGCACATATCCGCGCGTCGCCATCGAAGCCGTGTGCGAGCGAATGCTCACGGCCGGGTGCGTCTCGTACACGGCCGTGAAGGACGCGCTCGTGCGGCACGCGGCGACCACCCCGGTCGTCACGCCACAGCTGACCCAAGCGGGGCCCGGCATCCGCGCGGTCGCCGAGTATCAGGACTTCTGGGAGCAGCACAGCGCGACCGTGACGTCCACCGAGGGCGTCCGCTCATGACCATGTCGATCACCGAACTCGAACAGGCACTGCGCGGGCTCCGCCTGTCGGGCATGAGCGCCACGCTGCAGGCGCGGGCCCTGCAAGTGAGTACGCACGAGATGGACTTTGTCGAAGCGGTGGGCTGGATGGTGCAGGACGAGCTGGACCGTCGGCGCTCGCGGCTGCTCGAGCGCCGCTTCACGCTCTCGGGACTCACCGAACGGAAAGACCTGCCGACCTTTGACTGGACCTACAACACGCGGCTGCCCAAACGCGAAATCCTCGAACTGGCCACGCTGAAATTTCTCGACGCCAAGGAGGACGCGCTCTTTATCGGTCCACCAGGCACGGGCAAAAGTCACGTCGCCAAAGCGCTCGCCCTGCTGGCCGTCGAACGCGGATACAAGGTCCTTGTCCGCGATGCGCATCAGCTCGTGGAGGACATTGCCGAGGCCCGCGAGCTCGGCAAGCTGCGTGTGCTGCGCAGTCAACTCAAGGCGGTCGATCTCTTGCTCATCGACGATCTCTTCCTGCGCAAACTCCCCGCCGCAGCCGGCGACGAACTGGCCGATGTGCTGATGAGCCGCTACGAACGCGCGTCGACGATGGTCACGTCGAATCGACCGGTGGACGACTGGGCGCACCTGCTTGGCGACACCGTCGTGGTCACCCCTCTACTCGACCGGCTCCTGCATCACGGGCACCTGCTGAAGTTTGATGGCAAGAGCTGGCGCTTGAAGGAAGCGGCGGCGCGAGTGGCGAAGCGGCCAGCGCCAGCGTAACATCCTCGCACCCTCGTCCCGCCCTCGTCAGGTGGAGGAGTTTGACCCGGCCACGGGTGGGGGATTTTGAGGTGGCCGCCGGGGTCGGCAGCAGGAGCATCGATGGCCAAGCCTCGCTCCTTCCACATTTCTGCAGTTCGAACGGCGAGTCCGCCGACCAAAGGAGTGCTGCTCAGCCAGAGGATAGCCGCGCCACTCCAAATGAGCACTCGTCGCCGTAAGAGAAGGCCGGCCAAGACCAGAAGAAGGGTGATGCCGACAGGGAGCACAAACAGTGGGAGAATCCTGTGCAGGTAGATCACGCAGTCGCTGGCCTCCCGGCCTGCAATCGCACGGCTACCACGACAAGAGGCGCATAGGCGATCAAGACACCCATGAGTCCGTCCAGCCAACCCAGCGCAACCAGCAGCGCGACCGGCAAGAGCCAGCAGATGTTGATGATGCTAACTGCCACCGTTACGGGCTTGTGTGCGCCGTTCTGTATGGCGGCGTGCTGGTAGGCGTGACATCGGTGCGCCTCGTAGAATCGTTCTCCACGCGCGATTCGACGAATCAAGGTGACCGTCGCATCGACGACGAATACGCCGAGTAGGATCACCCAGCTCCAGAACAACCGGTTCGCCACCAATCCTGCCTGTAGCGAGAGTACGGCCAGTGTGAACCCGAGGAACCCGCTCCCGGCATCACCCATGAAGATCTTCGCCGGTGGCCAATTCCACACCAGAAATCCCAGAGTCGCCGACGTAAGAACAAGCGGAGCTATCCACAAGCGCTCACCCGGCGCGGCGACTCCGCTCAAGAAGACCGCACTGAGGCAGACGGTGATGGTCTCGACACCCGCAATGCCATCGATTCCATCCATGAAATTTGTGAGGTTGAGCATCCAGACGACGTATAAAGCTGCGATCCCGAATCCCAACCAACCGAGATCCAACTCGAAACCCATGACGGCTAGCGGGGGGAGCCCCTCTAGCTGTACTAGCACCCACAGCGCTGCGGCAAAATGCCCGGTCAGCCGCCAGCGAGGTGCAACGTGCCCGCGGTCATCGACGAATCCGATTAGTGCAACCAGAGACCCTCCACCGCAAACGCTCCACACACTCGGCCAAGGCAGCCAACTCGACCAGCCAAGTGCCAAGAGTGCTACCAGCATCGACAGCACGATCGCTACGCCACCACCGCGCGGCGTGACAGCCTCGTGCGAACTTCGCTCGTTGGGTACGTCGATGATTCGCTGCTTTAGCGCATAACGACGAAAGCGTCCGGTGAGCCAGAGCGACACGAGAAAGACCAAGATTACAAGCGAGATACTGGCAGCGATTGTAAGATCCATCTATGTGCCCCGTGCGGCGCGCTTCAGTCCCTCGTCCACGGTCAGGTAAGGCGTCCATCCCAGCACGCCACGTGCCTTCGATATGTCCACACACAGAGAGCCGAGCAGACGGTTCGCCACGGCGCGCTTGCCGAGGAGCGCTGCACTCAACATGAGCAACGCCGCAGGCACAGGAATCAGGCGCGGTCGTCGCTCCATCGCGAGGCCGAGACGAGTGATGAGTGCCGTCGTGGAGATATCCTCACCGTCACTCACGAAGAACACTTGATTTACGGCGGCCGGATGCGCGATACAGGTAACGATCAAATCGACGAGATTGTCGAGCGCCACGAAACTCCTGCTGTTGTGCACGGCGCCCAGCGGGAGCGGCACACCCCGGGCGACGGCATGCATCAACCACTGAAAGTTGCCCTTCACGTTTGGACCGTAGACGAGGGGCGGTCGGATGATCACTACCTCCAGCCCGCTCCGCGCAGCGATGGCACGGAGGCCATTCTCCGCCTCGCATTTGCTCACCCCGTACGGATCCTCCGGCGAAGGGGCATCCGTCTCACGAAACACTCCTGTCTCACCGTTCACTTTGATCGAGCTCAGATAGACCAAGCGACGCACTCCGGCAGATGCTGCCTGCTCGGCCAGACGCAACGAGCCTGAAACGTTCGTGCGCCGAAACGCGGCCAGTGAATCCGCCGCGCGGTCGTGCATGACGTGTACGCGTGCCGCCAGATGCACGATCACGTCCACGCTCTCGATCGCGACTCGCCATTCTGTGCGGCTATCTACCTCTCCGACGACCACGCTTTCTAAAGAGGCCGATCGATCGTCTTGGCTGCGCAATGCCGCGCGTACGACAACCCCATCGCGGGATACCAGCGCCGGGACCAGCGCGCGACCAACAAATCCTGTCGCGCCGGTGACGAGAACTCTCACGACGCGCTCTCCGTCCTTAGGAAACGAAGAATGTCGGCCGCGAGCTTGCGCATAATGTCCCTGCGCGAGAACTTCCGAGCGAACATTTCCCGAGGGACCGTCCGCAGGTCGAGCGCATCGAACGCTCGCACCGCCCTCTCCACGTCGCAGGGCGGAAATACCATGGCATTGTCGACTTCGGCTCGAATGAACTGCGCCGAATAGCCCGCCACTCCGGCCCATATTGGCTTACCCAGCGCGGCGTATTCGAATATCTTCGAGGGGAGAACTTTCTTAAACGCTTCGTAGTCGTTGAGATGAAGGAAGAGAACGTCAGCCGCGAGATATTCCTTGATCAACCGGTCGCGCGACATCGGTTCGACTAACACGACGCTCGTGTCACCAGCATCCGCGAGCGCCGACTCGAGCTGAGCGCGCCTGCTTCCGTCGCCTATCAGCCGAAAGGTCGCCCGCCCTCGCAGTCGGCGCGCGAGTTCCGGAACGATAGCGTGCAATCCCTGTCCTTCTCCCATGTTGCCGGCATACAGCACGCGAATCTCGCCGCTTGGCTTGCTTCGAGTAGTCGTGCCTGCATGAAGGCCGCGGAGAAACTCGTCGTCGATTCCGTTGGTGTGGTAGGAGAATGACTGCGCGGGATACCGAGACTCAAAATAGAGTGCGAAGCCATGCGAGACTAGGTTCACATGCGAGGCTCGCCCGATCGTCCATCGCTCCAACGCATTCAGGAATGGCGACATCACCCTCGCAAGGCTCTTCGGCAACACGTCGGTGATCGTGTCGACGAAGATGTCGCGGATGTCGAGGTAGAGCGGCGCCTTCGCTCGCCGCGCGATCCAGGCGCCGAGCACCGCCGTCATCAAGCGCGAGGAGGTGGCAACGACGAGATCGTAGTGCTGCCCTTTTGTGAACTGCATCACCTCGCGACAGAATTGGCGAAAGGTACGTGCCTGATCCAGCATTCCGCTTTGGTGCGCGGAGAGCTGGATGCGACGAATCGTATGACGCTTGTGTTGTTCCGCTGCCGCCGCCGTCGCGGCGAAGCCACTGTATCGATTCGGAAGCGTGCTGATGACGTCGATCTCGACGTCCAACGACGAGATCTCCAGGAGAGCGTTTAGCAGCGGGCCGGCACGAAAGGACCCGGCGCATAGGTCCGGCGGGAAGTAGAAGGTCAGAAACAGAATGCGCTGCTTGCTCATCTCCAATTCAGCCGTGTTGTGAGCGATGGTCCGGCGAAGCGCAGCCGGAGCACGATATTCGCCTCCGAAAGGCCGAACTCGGAGTGCCAACTCGAAGGATGCGCGGACAGCCTGACGCACGGCGTCACGCTCAGCGTGATCGTGTCACCGCCCGGCAGCACCAGAGCCTCCCCCTCACAGTCTAGTTGCACGTCGTCAACGGAGACGCCAGGAAGAAGGTGCAGTGCGCCAACGGCTGAGCGGAAGCTCCCCTCAAGCCGATCCTCGATCGTGAGCGCGCAGTCCTCAAGTACCCAGCGGCGATGGTGTGTGACTCGGCCGGAGGTGCGGCGATAGCCGTCGTGCGCACCCTCGACCCACAGAAAGCGACCATCTCCGCCCCAGCGGACGGCGAGCGGCCGTGCGCGCCGTGCAACGCGAAAGCAACCCCACACCTCGGATGAATCGAGGTGGTCAACCTCCACCGTGTTATGCGAAGCGGTGCTGCGCTGGCGCTGGCGCTCTGCTCCGGCTTCATACGTCGACGTGCCAGAGTCGACAACGATGCGGCGTCCGTCGAGCGAAAACTCGAACGACAGCGTATCTGCGTGCGAATGAGCGGGCAGGTACTCGGGACCTATAGGCGCCACGTCGCAGATGGTCACGGCTCGCGCGTTCTGCAGCCGCACATAGCCGGACTCGGGCAATGCCTCCACCGACCCGAGCACGTCGATGCTTACCGACACGCAGAGGCGGCTTGCGTACGCCGCCAGTGCGGCTTCGTCGGGCGCGACCCAAAATGCGGCATCGTTGAACAGCGCGATCTGACCGTCCGGGTGCGTCATCACGCGCAGCCATCGGTGCATCCGCATCGCGAGCGCCCTCAATCGCGCCTCTAAGTCGGCCAACAATTGTCCAGAGGTGAGGCGTGACAAATTGATAAGATCGAGGACATCCTCCAGCACGATGGCGTGGTACATCGGACTGCGCTCGAAATGCCCTCCATCGGGAAGGATCTGCTCAGCTAGCTCCCGTTGGAGAAGCTCCGAGCCCATACGCAACCATCCGGCTGCTTCCTCGCCGTTGAAGAACACTCCGGCGAAGGTGAGCGCCTTAGCGTTTGTCCACAGATGGTTCCCCAATAGATGCACTTCAAGTCTCCTCGAGAGCCAGCGTACCTGCGTCGCGAGACTGTCCCTGGCCTGCTCGTCGAGGCCGTCCTCGCCGCGTGACACGCGGGAGACGGACCACTTGATCCAGTTCGTTATGCGAAGCGAGGTGGGATACGGTTCCCATCCCGCGCCTTCCGCAGCAGGGTTCTCGGCGATCCACCGCGCGATGAGCGCGCGATGCCATGGCGCGCGTGTCGACGCGCCGACCGCATTGAGATCATCGAAGTAGTGCGAGTTGTAGCGCCAGAGGCGCGTTCGGCCGGGGTCGTTCCAATCCGCCGCATCGTCTATCACACCCGTGATATTCAGAAAGCGAAAGGTCCGCGCGTCCACCAGTGACGACGGCCGTTCGCATCCGGGTTGCCATTCGCTGGCAAAATGACGCACGGGCGCCGACGGGCGACGATCAACATGTGGACGGTACACGCGTTGCCACACCCTTCCGTAAATCTGAACCGGGCGCAGGTGGCGGACGGTGCGAAGGAGCCGCAGGAGTTTCAATTGCTACCGCGTGATCTGCAGCGTGACGCGGCTGACCTCGACGATCTCCGAGAAGGGGATCGGCGAGGGACCGCCGGTGCGTATCGCGTGGAGAAACGCTGCCGCGCACGCCTTCTGTCCCTTGTCCTGCCGCCAGAGGTTCATCGACGTGAAGCCGGGCCATCCGAAGCTCTTGAGTCTACGGAAGTTGTCGAGCTGCAGCACACGTCCCTGCGCGAACACTTCGAGGCGTTCCTTGGGAAAGGCCTTCGCCCCGTTCGCAAAGTAATGGATGGTGCCGATTGATCCGTCGGAGAAACCGAGCTGGATGCTCGTCGTATCGTCAGCCGCCGCATCCATTGTGAGTCTGCCGTACGAGGTAATCGGAGTCGCGGCGAGAAAACGGAGGAGATCGATGAAGTGGCAGGCTTCACCGTTTATACGGCCGCCGCCCACGGCTGGGTCTTGCGTCCAATGGTCGGCGGGGATCGCGCCAGCGTTGACCGTCATCACGAAAGACTTGGGACCCGTCGCGCCAATGAGAAGCGCTTTGATCCTCTGTACATGGGGCGCGAAACGCCGGTTGAAGCCGATCATGACGAGCGGTGCTCCGCCGGTGCCCGCCGCCTTATAGGCCTCCTCGATGCTGTCGAGCTCGTCTAGCGTGAGACAGAGCGGCTTCTCGATGAACAGTTGCTTGCGTGCCTCTAATCCCTGCAGCAAGAACCGTGCATGGCTATCGTGGCGCGTCGTGATCACAACGGCCTGGACGGCCGGGTTCGTGAAGAGCGATGAGGTATCCGTCGTCGACTCAGCGAATCCAAACTTCCTGCCTGCGTGCACCCCGCTTACGCCAACGCTCGAGGCCACCGAGACTAGCCGCGCGCCCGCCGCCTTGAACGCGGGAATCAGTACCGCGGTCGCGTAGCTGCCCGACCCGATAAACGCCACGCCTGGCTCGCTGCCAGCAGACACACCGTTAGCTCGCGATGGGAGCGATACCTGCGTGGCGCGCACCACCGCATCAGGTTGCTGCTCCACCGAGCGATATTCCAGTACGATTCCCAGCGATGGCTCGTTCCCGGTGACTAGTTGGTACGCCTCCTCGGCCTGTGCGAGCGCGAAGCGATGTGAGACGAGCGGCTTTACGTCGAGCACGCCGCTAGCCATCATGTCTAGTACGGCCTCGAAGTTGCGCTGCGCCGTCCAGCGCACAAATCCCACCGGGTAGTCCTGCCCTCCTTCCTCGTACGCCGGGTCGTACCGCCCCGGTCCATAGGAGCACGAAACCTGGAAGCTCAGCTCCTTCTGAAAGAAGTCGGCACGGGACAGATCGAGCCCCGCCACCCCGACGAGTACGATACGCCCACGTTTGCGACACATGAGCGCCGCCTGATGAATCGGCACATTGCTCTTCGTCGAGGCGGTGATGATCACCGCATCCATGCCGCGCCCGCGCGAAAAACGATGAGCGATCGCCAGAGGATCATCTCCCCCAGCCAGGTTCACCGTCTCGGCGCCGATGCGGCGCGCCAACTCAAGCTTCTCGGGATCCATGTCGATCCCCAGTACCCGGCACCCATGAGCACGTAATAGTTGTACAGTGATGAGCCCGATGAGTCCGAGTCCGGTGACTACCACCGCATCCCCCAACGTGGGCTGTACCAGCCGGATCCCTTGAAGGCTGATAGCGCCGATGACGGTGAACGTCGCTTCGTCGTTGCTCACGCAGTCCGGGATGCGCGTGCACAAATTCACCGGCACGCTGACCATCTCGGCGTGTTTGCCGTTCGATGCCACCCGATCGCCAATCTTGAAGCCGGACACACCGGCCCCGCACTCTGATACGATGCCCACGTTGCAGTAGCCGATCGCCAGCGGCTGGTCAAGCTTGTTGCGCACGGCGTCGATGGTTGGCATTAGCCCGTCCGTACGCACCTTATCGAGCACCAACTTCACCTTGTCGGGCTGCTGCCGTGCCTTCTCGATAGGGCCGGCCTTGGCAAACTCAACGAGCATACGCTCAGTACCCGGAGAAATGAGGGTGCGGGTAGTACGCAGCAATAGGTGCCCCGCGCTGACACGAGGACAGGGCACTTCGACGAGCTCGGTTGCGCCGGTGCGGAGGTTCTGCAGAATCTGCTTCACGAAGTCACCAATAATCGCTCGAGCGTTTCGACGATTCGTTCGGCAGCATGGCCATCCCAAAGTTCGGGGATTGCCCCTTTCTTCCAACATCCCGCCATCAGGCGCGCCAACGCGGGAGCGAGGTTCGCAGGATCAACTCCAATGAGTTCATTAGTGCCGACCGTTACTGTCTCTGGTCGCTCGGTGTTGTCGCGTAGCGTGACACACGGGACCCCCATATACGTTGTCTCTTCGGTGATGCCACCAGAATCGGTGATAACGCCCTTAGCATGCTTGACGAGATAGTTGAACTCCAGATAGCCCTGCGGATCCACGTAGTGCAGGCGCGGACTCTGCTCGCCTAGTTGCCGAAGGTTCTTCGCCGTTCGCGGGTGGACGGGGAACACGACGGGCAGTCCTCCGGTTCCGTCGGCAACCGCCCGTAGTAGTCGGAGCAGTTGCTGCTCGCCATCCACGTTCGCCGGCCGGTGAAGGGTTACAACAAAGTACCGATCAGGCTGTAGGCCGAACTCGTCCCAGAACGCCGGTGGACGCAGCCGCGGAAGCTGCTTCACGAGCGTGTCAATCATAGTATTGCCCACAAAGAACAGACGGTCATCTGTTACGCCGGCACGACGAAGATTCTCGTTGGCTGTCTCGCTCGTCGTAAAGAACCAGTTGGTGATCGAGTCCGTGACCACGCGATTGATCTCCTCCGGCATGCGCCAATCGCCGGAACGGATTCCTCCTTCCACGTGCGCCACCGGCATACCGAACTTTCGCGCGACGATGGCGCAAGCCATCGTCGAGGTCACGTCTCCGACGACGAGACAGAGGTCGCCGGGCCGCTCAAACAACACCTTTTCGTAGCGGATCATGATCTCTGCGGTTTGCCCGGCCTGCGTTTCAGCCGCGGCCTTAAGATAGATATCCGGTTCTGGAATCCCGAGCTGATCGAAGAAATCTCCGGACATCGCCCTGTCGTAGTGCTGCCCGGTGTGGATCAGTCGGTACCGTAGCGCTCCGCCTCTCGCCTCGTCAGCTTTCAATGCATGGATGATTGGCGCGATCTTCATGAAATTCGGACGTGCGCCGGCGATAAGGTCTATCACTTTCGTGTGACTCACGACAGAACGACCTTCTCTCCGCTGTCGATCGCCTCGCGAACAGCAAGCACGAAGCGCGCAGTGTCATTCACGTACGATCGTTTCTCCCCCTCACCGGAGCCGAGGCTGCCTCGAAGTGAATGTATGATATTCGCCTCGTGCCCGTGATCTCGGTGTCGTAGCACGTGCTTCATCTTCCTTTCCACGATCGAATATGTGAGGCTCTGAAAATCAGAAAGAGTGGCGAGGACGTTTCCCTTGTGAACGTTTAGCACCTCGCGCACACCCTCGAATGCATTGCCCTTGGCCGAGAAAGTGATCGCTGCGCACGACTGGTCGGCGAAGATCACCGACACCATAAACTCCGACTTGGCGTCGGCTGGCCGTGCCGGGATGATCGTGCATGGAAAGGCCTTTTCGGGCGACACAAGGTGAACCGTAAGATCGGTCCAGTGACTTAGGTTCCCGAGTACCCGCCCACCCTCCTTCGCGTCGAAATACCAGTGGTCATCGCTCAGCGCGTGCCCGGCGACGAACCAGTTGATCATCAGCGGTCCCGTCTCGTGCGCCAGCACTTCCATGATCTCCTTGAACAGTACGCTTCGGGGCCGGTTGAATCCGAGGTAGACCTTCACCTCGGGGTTTGCAGACATCGCCGCGAGAAGTCGGCCCAACTGCTCCTGTGTCACGACGTGGGGCTTCTCTATGTGCACGTGCTTGCCTGCCTCAATGCATGCAATCGCGTAGTCAGCATGCGAGGCATGGTTCGACGCAATGAACACCATCTTGATGCGAGTATCGCGCAGGATGTCCGTCACGTCGTCCACTGCGTACGCTCCCCCGTAACTCCGACAGAGTGATCTGGAGCGAGCTTTCTGTATATCGAAGGTCGCGCGCAGAAACTTTGGTTCGTGCTTTGACAGGTAGTAGGCGATGTTCGAGAACGCAAAGTTGCCGCAGCCTATGATCGCGACGTTTCGCGCTGCCGTTTCCGGATCCGAGCAGGCTGGGTTCACCCACGTGCGGCCTTCGAAGCTCTCGATCGTCTTGACGTGGTTCCGGCCTTTCACTTTGACCAGCGTTCGCGAGATACCGAACAGGCTGATGTATCGAACCACTTTACGCACATCGAATAACAGCGACGCCTTCCTGTTGTCTCTGATCACTACGAGCCCTCGCTGAGTGAACCTACCCTCACACTGGAAACGTGTTGCAACGTTTGTTGTTGGAGTCCACAATTCCACGGACTCGTAAGACCTCGTGCGCGGGTTCTGTCACGTACCGCCTTCACTACTTGAGACAAACATCCGCGAGCGACGCATGAACCATGGTGATTTACGATGAGGGCAAGCCGTCTCTTACGTACGGGTCTCTCCTCTCACGGTGCGTACAGGACGGATCCAGTCGCCGGCGCGAGGCAAGTCGGTCCGGAGAGTACATAGAAACCCAACTTCGTCGATTCATGGTGATACGTATCCATGTCAGAACCTCGTGCTGCAAAATCCGCTGTCACTTAACATCGAACGGAGTTCAGCTTGGCGTTCGCGCCACGGCGGTGCATCGAATTCCCCGCGGAAATTTAATCATGCCGGAAACCCTATTCTCGACTGACAGCAGAAGAGACAGCGCCCTGCTCCGCCCGGTTCGCCTGATCTGATTGCGAACAAGCCCCTCGATACCTGAGGCGGTTCTCTCGCCGCGAGATCCGAAGCGAAGTCGGTTGAGCTTCTTGACCAACCAGAATGGTATGTATGGGAGAGCACCTATGAAGCCGCTGGTTTCTACCAACAATCCGGCGTTAGTCAGTTTCGCAACCAGTTCCTTGCGACTATATCGCCGAAAATGGCGCAGGTGTGCGTCGTAATAGTCGAAGAGGCTTGGGCCCTGCGGGACTTCCACAATCAAGACTCCTCCAGGCTTCAACAGCTTCGCCATTTCTGTGATCGCCGCGCAATCATCTTCGATGTGCTCAAGCACGTTCAGCGCGACAATTGCGTCGAATTGGTGTTGTTCTATGCTACACTGCAAGAGGTCCAATTGAATAAGCGGCACTCTTGGCAAGGATTTGCCCAGACGTTCCAACGCTTGAAGATCGATATCGGCTCCTATGAGTTGCGCGTCCGGAAGTTCCCGCTTCAGATCGTGCAGCAGGAATCCGGTGGAACATCCGATCTCCAATAACGTTCCGTTGCGAGGAAATCCGAAGCGATGCAGCGCCTCTACGGCCGCTTTCCGCGAAGTCACATCAATTGGGTGCTGGCCATCCCCAGCTTCATCTTCGTGCAAACTCGTCAAACCTTCGTCCCAACCCTTAACGTTTGACGAATACGTGAGTACCCGCACTACTCGCTCGCCGACGACGAACCGATCGCCGTTCCAGGTCGGGCGTTCGCCTGTCGGTACGGGTGGAAACTTAATCATCGAAGTTTACCTTCTTGTCCAGAATATAGAGCGGCCGGCGTTTGACCTCATCGTAGATCCGTCCGACATACTCTCCCATTAAGCCCAAGGCCAGAAGTTGAACACCGGCAAAGAAAGTGACGACAAGCACTATCGTGGACAGACCTGGAGTAAGCGGAACTCCGGCGAGCCGCTGAACGACGTACCAACCTCCCAGCAGGAAGCTGAAGCCGGCGAGTGCAATGCCCGCCATCATCATTATTTGGAGAGGGCGACTACTGAAACTGATCAAACCGTTCAACCCGATCTTTAACGATCCAGTGATGCGGTTGTAGTGACCGGTACCAGCGAATCTCTCTTGGCGATCATAGAGTACGTATCCCTGCCTGAAACCGACCAAGGCCACCAAGCCCCGAAGAAATCCGTGCGACTCGTTCAGTTTTCGCAACTCGTCGATGACCCGCCGTGACATCAAGCGAAAATCACCCGTGTTCCGCGGAATCTCGACCTCGCTCAACCGGTTGATGACTGCATATCCTGCATACGAAATTAGACGCTTGAGAGCGTGTTCTCCTTTTCGCGATCGACGCTGCGCGTATACCACCTCATATCCTTCGGCAAGCTTAGAGTACAGATCGCCAATCAGTTCCGGCGGATCCTGGAGATCCACGTCGATAACGACGCAGGTTTCTCCGTTGCTCGCCAAGATGCCTGCCATCGTCGCGGCAGGTTGACCAAAGCGACGCGAGAAGACGAGGAGTTTGATATTAGGATTGCGGAGAATTTCCTCGTGGACGACTGACTCGGTACCATCGGGTGAGGGATCAAGAGCAAAGATAATTTCATAGGTTGTGTTCAACCTGACCAACACAGTTTCTATCCGCTCAAGGAATGGCCGGATGTTCGCCTCTTCCTTGTAGATAGGAACGACGACAGACAATTGAACGTGTTTCGGCACTATTGCACCAAGTTCGATTCGAGGAATCCTTCTGCCTGGCAGCGGGATAGGTCACCTCTGTCAGGTCCGACCGTGCATCGGCCGGTGTTAGTCGTCATTCTAGCGAAAGTGCCCGATCAGCCCACTAGGAAGTTGAATAGAATGAGACAGGCGAAAGCCGAACGCCGGTTCATCCAGTCGCCCATATCGCTGCACCGGACCCGATGAGTAGAGTGTCGCAAGCTCCGCCGCCCGCGCGCTACTGGGTGACACCAACGTGCCTTCTTCTAGCCTCCTAAGTTTCACGTTCAAGCGACCGATGATGGCATATGTCTTTGCGTACCTCTCCACCTCGGCAACAACAATTCCGACGACAGAATCACTGGGCCATTCAGTCCTTTGCACGATCTCTTTCAATGGCATCGCCACAGGGCGACCGAGATGAGGACCGGCGATTATACTATGCTGCGGAAGTGAGTAGAACACTTTCTCGTTTAGAAGAAACACGTCAAAGCGGTACGTTCCGGTAATCGTGTGGTTCGAGACAAGCTCCGCAGTAATCACTTTAGCACCGTCGATCTTCCGACCTTCTTTTAGCACCAGGCCGTTGACGATGAAATTCACGACCAGAAGACTGCCCACGATAGCCCGTGCTACCAAGCCGTTGAAATTGATGAATACGGCGGCTACAAGTGCAAAACCGAAATTTTGCATATAGACAACAGCGTAGGCGAGCCCTGGCGTAAGCTCATCCTGGTATCTTGCTGAAAGCGCGATGGATCCTGCCGCGCTGACCCAGATCAAGACACCTGTGATTAGGACGTCCCTGCGGCCTGATACTCGTTCTTTCAGTGAACTAAATGGCATCAATAGAAGGGTTAATCCGACAACGGCGACGACGACATATAGGCTCCATCCGATCAGCGGTGGAATGCCCTTCCATTCGGCCGCAAGGTACGCCGCATACGATCCCGGCAGTGAGCCGAAGGTCTGAACAATGAACGTCGATACCACTGCGCCAGGACGTATATGCATCGTCGTCCCGCTGTATGAGCCAAGAGTCGGCTTCGAGATAGCCAAATACACGGAGATATACACGACGACCAAGATCATGCCTGTGACCGCAGCCACCTGACATTGTCGTTTGCGGATGGATCGCTGCCGGAAAATCACATACGCCGTTACCGATAGCATGAAGAAGCCGAGCTCATACGTCATTAGCTGGAGCGACGTAATTATGGACCAAACAGCGAGCTCCCTTGTGCGACCTTCAGCGAGGTATCGATCAAGCGCGATCAATCCCCCGAAGAACAGAATCGCGAGGATTTGCAGCATTCCAGCATTCGACACGATCGGGTCATTGTACGTCAGTCGAAACTGAGTCACGGTGAGAACGACAGCTACGATCCCCCAATCATGTGGCGTACCTGAGATGCGACCTTTCCATTGCAGGAACACCGCAAATGCCGCCACATTCAGACAGATGATGACCAGATGATAGATCCACGCGTTGTGATAGTCGAATACGCGGAATGCTCCCGTGTAGAGAATGGTATTGATCGGGAAGAACCGCGGAGTCGATCGCAATGCGTTGGCAATCGCGTCGAATACCGACGGCATCTGAGAGTCGTGGGCAAACTGCCGCGATAGCACCCACTGGCGGTCGTCCGCTGTATACCCAAAGAACAGCGTTGGTAGCAGAAATACCGCGACAGACCACAATGCGCCGTAACGCATCGCAATCGCGGCCAGTCTACACCTAATACTGTTCATTTAGAGTACCTTGTGGTGTATTGTCGGTCTGACCGCCAACTTTCCAGGAGGTGCGATGACCCGGACCATGGCAGGATTCCCGGCAGGGACGCGGCTGACCGACCACATCAGTTTGGGCGTGCTCACCGTCCAGTTCCCGCGCAAGCTCGACGAGCAGATCTGGTTCGAGACGGAGCGCACCAGCGAGCGTGAGCGCGATCTCCAGGCGCATGTGATGCTGTACTACGCCATCGCCTTGGCCCTCTATGCTGACGTCTCGACCCGCGAAGTGCTGCGGTGTTTGCTGGAGGGCGTGCGCTGGTGGGGCGATCCGCTCGCGGCGGCGGCAAACGCCGGCAACTCGGGCATCTCGCAGGCACGGACGCGGCTTGGGGCGGCCCCGTTGGAGGCGTTGTATCGCTCCGTTGTGGCCCCGGTGGCCACGGAGGGAACAGCGAGTGCGTGGCACCGGGGCTGGCGCGTCATGAGCCTCCATGGCACCACCTTCGATGTGGGCGACACAGCGGTCAATCGGCGCGCCTTCGGCCCGCTCGCCAGCCCCCGCGGGGTCAATGCGACCGGGGCGTTCCCGTAGGTGCGACTGGTGGGCCTCTTGGGAACAGGCACCCATGTACTCTGCGGAGTGCAACTCTGGGCGTACCGCACCGCAGGGGTCACGCTCGCAGCGGGGGTCATCTCGACCCTCACGGGGGACATGTTCTGCTTCGCGGATCGGGGTCTTCTGAGCTTCTATCTGTGGAAGCAGGTCGCGGCAACCGGCGCCGCGCTGGTCTGGCGGGCGAAATCCAGCATGCGTCTCCCCGTGCTGCAGCGCTACCCCGATGAGTCGTACCGGAGCGAAACCCGTTGGAACGCGCATCGTCGGCACCCACACCGGACGCCGATCTCGGTGCGCGTAGTGGTGTACACCCTGCCCCGCGTAACCGACAGTGACGCGACGTATCGTCTGGTCACCTCGATCCTCGAGCCGGATTGCGCGCCGGCTGCGGAGCTGGCCGTGCTCTATCATGAACGCTGGGAGATTGAGACCGCTTCTGATGACTTCGAGACGCATCTGCGCGGGGCACAACGCGTGCTGCGCAGCAAGATGCCCGAGTTGGTGCGGCAAGAAACATGGGGCTTTCTGCTGGCACCCTTCGCGCTCCGCGCGCTGATGCACGAAGCCGCGCTCGGGGCGTTGCCGCAGGCGCGCGATCCGGACACCCTGTCCTTCATCCATGCCTCGCGCGTGACCCGCCGGACGCTGCTGCATGTGGTGGCCATTTCCCTCTCAGAACTGGCCGCGCGCCCATCAGACCATCTTGCCGGAGCTGCGCGCCGGGCACGTGCAGTCCAGCCCAGGCCGCGTTGTCCCGCGCGGCGTCAAGCGCAAGATGCGTAACTTCTCCCTGCGACCGCGCCGACGACAACGCACTGTCCCGTGTAGTCACTGCGTTCGCACCTTAAGTGAACCGTATTAAGTCTAGACCTCACGTTGATCGCTTGCGGTAAACTCTGATTGGGGTGTAACCAACACACCGGCAACGGCTAGAGCAAACAACGGATAGAACGGGGGCAGTGCAGTCAGGTTTGCATGCACCTGGCTGAGCATCACAACAACGATAAGTAGAAATGGTACAATCTCTCTGTCTAGTTCCTTTCGCAACCGGGTGACTCCACGCCGTATGATCAGAACGATGATCATCGCGAACAGCAGGAAGTTGACAATTCCAGATTCAACGAATACCCGCAAGATCCCAATATCCCCAGAAAGACTAACCGGAGCTGATGCGAAGTTCTTCGCCGTAAGCCGCGGACCCATACCGAAAATAAACGTTGGCCACGTCATGGATTGCGCCGTATCGGATACGTTCGACACGATCTCGGACGTGAAATACTCGTACGCGCTTCGTCCAAACAGACTACTCGATAGCAACAAGAAGCCGACCGCCCATGCGGACGCGATGAAGGTGATGACATTTCCTCGTCGCAAGATGTAAAAGACGAGAAGTACGGCGATTGGATAGAGTGTCGAGAACGAAATTGTCATCGCGGCAGAAATCGTGAGCACAGCACCAATCGCTATGGCGACCGGCTGCGCGATTCGTTTGACAAAGCCGAAGAACAAAAGGAGCGCAAGTGTGACAAAGATCGCCGCCGCTGATCCGAGCGCACCTCCCACAAACAGGTTGAGCCTTGGGACTAGGGCTAGTCCTAGGACGCCCCGCCCTACAACACTCTTATCTCCGTCGACCGAGAAACTGGAGTACGGAAAGATTTCCTCAAATAGCGGAGGGATCCTGACAATACCTGTGTAGTTCAACAGTGCAATCGATCCGACAATAGCAAAGGACAAGACAGAGATCACGAGCGCCCTCTGGCTCAGTGTTTCATCCCGATAGCACGCGCTTGCGAATGCTGCCACGAAGACGATAGGCAATACATACTGGCGAAATACTGCCGGCACGAGCCGGACCTCAAACACGTGAATCGCGGGATTCAGTAGACTGTACGTCGCATAGATCAGCAGTAACAACGTAATCAACGTCACGTTCATGCCTGGTGATCTACGAGGTTGGCTTATGACAAAGTAGACTGAAATCGACAGGATCGCCGCAAGATCTGAGATCGTAACGAGAAGTACGCTGCTAGGGTCCGGAATCCGTACGAGGAACATGAACGGATAAAGCAGAAATGGCGCAAGAATGAATGTTCTATAGTCAGCCGCGGCTTGCGCAAGAACGATGGCCACTAAGATGATGGCAGCCGTTCCTGACGATAGTCCGCCGTAAATTACCGTTAGTATCGAGAGGTATGATACAGCCAACAGCAGACGCATTCGATGTATGATGAGGCCTTCCGTTTTCGCCCCGAGATTACTGCGGCCTGCAAGACATGATGAGATTAACTTGAAGTTGCAACCATCGTAAACTTCTCGCCGCCAGACCCTATGCGTCTTGCCTAATGCCGCTTTCTCGGATAACAATCTTGGCTGCGGTGAGTAGCTCTGGTGCGTGAAAGTCCCACGACGTAGGCTGTTTCTCCGAATAACCGTAGTCGATGAACACCGTCTTGCAGCCTGCCGCCTTTCCAGCATCAATATCGCGCCAGCGATCTCCAATCATATAACTCGCACCAAGATCTAGGTCGAACTCTGCAGCTCCGGCCATCAACATGCCTGGACGCGGTTTGCGGCAATCTGCAGCATCTCCGTCCTCATAACACATGATGAATCGGTCGATAGGGAGCCGACTTGCGAGGTAGGCGTTGATTGCTTCGACGGTTTCCCGCAAGGTCGTGCCGCGTGCAACGTCCGGCTGATTGGACACGACGATCAGAATGAAACCCGCTGCCTTTAGCCGCAGTAGCGCCTGGCGCACGTCCGGAAGTATCTCGACCTCAGCCACACAAGATGGCGGATAGGGTTTGCCATCGCGCACGAGCGCGCGGTTTATCACACCATCCCGATCGAGAAATACCGCGCGACGTCGCATGTGATCATCAAGACGCAACGGGGTTCACGGCGGATTCCCACTTCGTGCTATTGGCCTTCAGTTTCGGATGCGACACCAGAAGATGCCAAATGATCGCCTGAAATGCTTCGGAGTGGGGCGTAACAGTTGCCGAATTGACGGTGGGCACGATGACGCAAGCATCAGCGACTGTCGCAGTATACCCGCCGTCCCGGCCCACGACACCGGTAATTGTCGCGCCCACCGACTTCGCGTGTTGCAGTGCCTTGACGAGGTTCGGGCTAATGTTCCTTTCCAGGTCACCGCCACCGACGGACATAACGAACACGCCGTCATTCGCCGAGAGTCTGCTCACTTTGAGCCATTCAACGAAGACGGTTGCCCAGCCTTCGTCATTTGTGCGTGCAGTCAACTCAGAAACGTTGTCGGTCGGTGCGTAGCATTCGATTCCCACAATCTTGCGAAAATCGTTCACCGCGTGCGAACAGTTTCCAGCGCTCCCGCCCACTCCTAGAAAGAAGATTCTTCCGCCAGCGCTCTTGATCTTCGCTAGCAGGTCCGCGACGAACTCGATGGCGCCCTGGTCGAGTCGCTGAAGAATCTCGATCGCTTCGTCAATGTGTTGCGCAGTGTAGGTCATGAATCGTCAATTTGCCTGAAAGAGATCTCGTGTCTCTTGGAGACCCCGATGAGAACCGATCTCGTAGAATCGCTCGAAGACCTCGTGACCAGCCAGTAATCCCTTGACTGACAGGTCATGATAAACGTCCGCTAAGTCGGCTGGCTCTCCCACAGGGATACTCTCAAGTACGGATGCCGAGATTACGCCGAGTCCGTAATCAATGTGTGTCATGTCCTGCCTCGGTTTCCGTTTGTTGTATTCGGCGATGCATCCATTCCGAAGCAATACGTTACTCTTATCCCACCTGTCAGTGTTTCTTAGTACCGTCATCACTGCAGGCTTGTCGCACGCAAAGAAGCTCTGCTCCACCAAACGAAAATCGATCGGCAGATAGGAGTCGCCGTAATAGACAAAGAAATGTTCGCCAAGCAACGGTAACGCCTGGCGTAGGGCACCGCCGGTCCCGAGGAGCGTCGCACCATCCCACGAATACCGTACGTGGAGGCCGAATGCGTTCCCATCACCGACTATTGCTTCGACCTGCTCGCCCAAATAGCCCAAGCAAAGCACAACACGGGTCACATCTTGGCCCCGCAGATACGCCAGCTGGCGTGCTATGAAAGGGACACCTGCGACGTCCACGAGAGACTTGGGAATCGTTTCCGTGATCGGTAGCAGACGGGTGGCCAGTCCTCCGGCCAGAATTGCGACCGGTAGACTCACGACAGGACAACCTTCGTTCCTTCGAAATCAAAACCGAAGCGAACCTCTTCTAGTCCGGCCTTGCCCATCGCGTGACGGAGCTTGTTCCGATCGGTTGCGTAAAACATCAAGAATCCGCCTCCCCCGGCTCCGACGAGCTTTCCGCCGACCGCCCCATTCTTCCTTCCAAGTTCATACCACTCGTCGATCTTCGAATTGCTCATTCCGAAGGAGCGGCTTTTCTTTCGTTCCCAGTGCTCATGCATTAACTCGCCAAACTTAATCGTATCTCCTGCTTCGAGTGCGTCCTTGCTTCGATAGCCTAGCTCTTTTACATAATTCAGATTCGCCAACATTGTCTCGTCGTTCCTTGTGGTGCGTACCTTCTGATCCTTCAAGATATCGCTCGCGCTGCGCGAGTACCCAGAGAAGAACAACAGGATGTTGTCTTCAAGGTCGAACATGGTATCGATCGAAATCCCTAGAGGCACGGCAGTCACGCGGTCGTCCGTGTGGAACGTAAAGCAAGTAAGTCCTCCATATGCAGCGATGTATTGGTCCTGCTTTCCGATCGGTTCCTTAAGGCACTCGATTTCAATGTGGCACGCGAGCTCCGCGAGTTCGTGCGGATGGATCAGCTTGCGCCGGTGTGCGTACAGCGCCTGGATCAGCGCTGTGGTGAAGCTTCCCGATGATCCCAGCCCTGTCCCCGCTGGGATATCTGCGAGTGTGGTGAGCTCGATCTGCGGAGTTCGAAGATTCTGCATACGCAGGGCCTCACGGATGATCCGGTGCTTCACATCTTCCACGCTTCTGACATTTTCAAGTTCGGAATACTTCAGATAGATCCCCTCGCTAAATGGACGCGTCACGGTTACGTAAACGTATCTGGTTATCGCCGCAGCGATCAAGAATCCTTCGTGTTCGCGGTAATAGGACGGCAGGTCAGTTCCGCCCCCGCCCATCGTAATACGCAATGGACTACGCGCGATGATCATGTGCTGACGTTGTATAGATGGTTTCGATCACTTTCAATACCTCGTATGCGTCGCGCAGTGAGGCTGCCGGTTGCCGGTTAAGGGCGATATCAGCGTAGAACTCGGCAAGCTCCAAGTCCCATGAGTTGTCGACCATCGGATATTCCCAGGTGGTAGTCTCAGGCGGACCCATTTCGGGCAACATCTTGTAATGCGTCAATCGTTCAACCCCGTAACTTCCGCCGAGCCCGGAGATCTCCAGCTTTCCTTGGCGACCGTAGATCTCCATAGAGAACAGATTCTTCCATTCGGTACAGCTTGCATGTAAGAACGCGACCTTCTTCTGCGCCGTCTTCAGCAGCATGAACCCGTTATCGTCCACAGGCATGTTCCAATAGTACGTGTGGGCGAACCCTTGGACTTCCGTAAAATCTCCGAGGAACCATCGCGACAGGTCGATAAGATGAGGCCCTTGATCGATCAACTCTCCACCCCCCGATAGAGTGGGATCAGCGCGCCATTCTTTATCGTAACCGATTCGGCCACCATGCCCATACCTCGCCCGAATGAACATCAACTCGCCTAGGGCGCCGGCGTCGAATAGCTCTCGCGCCTTTAGAAACGCTCGGTGATACCTGTGGTTGAACCCTACGCGGACCATTGTCCCGTTACGCGCCGCTGCCATTATCAGCGGTTCCAATTCGGCAGAGTTGCGAGCCGCTGGCTTCTCGACTAGCACGTGTTTACCGGCTTTGATTGCCGCAAGAGTGATCTCCGCCAGGGAGTCATGAAGCGTCGCGACGATTACGACCTCGACCTCCGCTGATTTCAGCAGATCCCGCCAGTCGCTGAACACCGCGGCGCTGGTCTCACACGCGAGGTTCGTTGCCCGCGCCTTGATTGCGTCGGTGCAGGCAACCAAACGCCCTGCTCCGAGCGCCATTGCCCGCTTCCGCCCAATAAGACCGCATCCGACGATGCCAACACCTAGTCTTACTTGTCTCCCCACGCTAGCCCCCGATCTCTACCAGTGATACGCCCAAGTGTGTATGCATCGGTGTTCCGCAGTTCCTCTACATGCTGCGACCAGTCTTCCCAGTTGTCCCAAACGGCGCTGATCAGTTTGCCGGTGATGCCGTCGCTCGCGTCCGAGGCGAGGAAGACAGCCAGTGCTGCACCGCGTTTGAGTCCGGCGCCTCCAGACTGCTTCTGCTCCACGGAGCGGTCGAAGAACTCTTGCCCGACCTTGCTTGGTCCAGCTGTGAGCACGTCATCCAGCATCCGTGTGTTAAGCGCGCCCGGCGCGATCGAGTTCACGTCGATGTTGTACTTGCATACCTCGCCCGCGAGTGACCCGGCAAATCGAACCACCGCAGCCTTAGATACGGCGTATGCGCTTATGTTTGGCATCGAAGTAGTGGCACCTCCGCCGGAAAGTTGAATTATCTTGCCGCCACGCTGGCGTTTCATCGCCGGCAGTACCGTACGACACATCAGAATAGCACCAAACAGGTTGATCTCCATCGTTCGGAGCCACTCGCCCCAGTCAACGTCCTCGATCGTGCCCATCGGGCCGTAGACGCCAGCATTGTTGACGAGGATGTCGATGCGGCCGAATTCGTCTGCGGTTCTTGCAACCAGCCGCTCGACGCTTCTCAAATCGGATACGTCGGCGACAAAAGGAAGCACTCGCTGCCGTGGCGCGAGTGTGCGCACTAGGTCTTCCCGCGCACGCGTCAGCAGGTCCTCGTCACGCGCGCACATGACCACCGACGCGCCTGACGTCACGAACGCGCGCGCGATCTCCAAGCCGAGGCCCTGACTAGCTCCAGTAACTATCGCGGTCTTTCCTTGGAGCAAGCGTTCCATCTCTTTACCCGTCGATGAAGGGAGTGCCGACCGCGATGTACCGAAGTGTCTTTTCGGTCCCGAACGATGACAGAAAGCGATTCGGATCCAGTACTGTCAAATTGGGGCTCGCGTGCGTAACGTCGCCTGGTGAGATCTCCCGGTATTGCGGCCACTCCGTTCCGACCACCAACACTTTGGCCTCGTTCAGTGCCTCTACCGGATCATCGTAGCGCTGCACACGGCCGTCCCAACGTTTCGGAAGCTGTTTGATCATCGGGTCGTGAATTCGTACGATAGCGCCCTCCTCAAGAAGCCAATCACATAACTCGACGACCAGAGATCGACGCAGCGTGTCGGTGCCTGGCTTGTACGTAAGGCCCCAGACCACGACGACCGCGGCCTTTAGGTTCGGAAACTGTGTGCTCAGTCTGCGCCGGGCCCATGACTTGTGAAGGTCGTTGCTAGTCTTCACGGATTGCAGAAGAGGAATAGCGAGTTGATGACTAGCGCTCACTTTTCCCAAATAGTCAATGTCGCGAGCCAAGGTGCCCCCAGCAAACGCCCCTCCGGGTGAAACATATGCCTTCGGACCAATTCGCTGTTCGGACTTTAGACCCCGCTCCACTTCCTTCGCATCTGCGCCGACCATCTCGCAAATAGAGGCGATCTCGTTTGCGAAAACCACCGAAGTCGCCAAGAAAGCATTGATCGCGTGTTTGGTCATCTCAGCCGATTCGACAGACATCCACTCAATCTTCTCGCTGATCGGTGCAAGCAGCCGTGCGATCCGCATCCGATCCCGATTGTTCCGCGTGCCCACGACGATACGGTCCGGATGAAGAAAGACATCGAGGGCCTTTCCCAGTCGTAGATTCTCGGGGGCACAAGCAATGCCTAACCGTTTCTCCGGAACCTGTGTGATAGCAACAGCCTCCATCTGTCGGACGGAGCCAACAGGCATTTGGGACGAAACGAGCACCGTCGAATCGACCGAAAGAAACGGCAACACAGACGCCAGGGACTTCAGTACGAAACTAGTGTCAGCTACATCGTCTTCATCGACCGGTGTATCGTAGGTGATCCAGTGGATCTCCATGTCTGGTGGAAGTTCGTCAGGTACGGCGAGAAAGCGAAGGCGCCCAGACGATAAGCCTGCCTCAATGAGGCGGTCCAATCCTGGTTCGAAAACAGGAGCTCGGCCCGCACGAAGGCCTTCGACAACATCGTGATCATAGTCGAAACCAATGACATCGTGTCCGATCGAAGCAAGGCACGCCGCCGTGACAGAGCCGAGGTGCCAAAGGCCCTGAACGCAAACTCGTGTCACCTTGCCTCCACGACCCACTGGTTCTTCTGCAAGAACTCCACGGTCTTCACAACACCATCACGTATTGAGTGTTTCGGCATCCATCCTAACGATCTTATCGCTGTCGTATCGAGATAGATGAAGGGATTGTCGCCAATCCATCCTCGATCTCCACCCGCGTACTCAAGTATCGGGTGAACGCCAAGCGTCTCTGTGATCCACCCGATAGAATCGTTCAACTCACAGTACCCGTCGACTCCCAGATTAAGGATATTGATCTTTCCTGGAGCTCTCTCGATGGCAATTTGAATCGCGTCGAGGCAGTCCTGGATGTACAGGTACGATTTGCGTTGCTTGCCGTTACCGAGCACGCGCAATCGCGAAGCGTCGGCCCTTAGTTGCTGGTAGAAATCAAACACGTGCCCATGGCTGTATCGCTCGCCCAGAATTGAGACAAAGCGAAAGATCAAGGCCTCAAATCCGAACCCCTCGCAATATGCGGAGATCAATCCCTCGGCGGCGAGCTTGGACGCGCCATATAAAGAAGTCTGTACTGGAAATGGAGCGGCCTCCGGTGTCGGGATGACTGCCGCTTCACCATAAACCGAACCGGTGGACGAGAATGCGATCCGCTTGATACTATTCGCGCGCATCGCTTCGAGAACGTTAAATGTCGCAATCGTGTTCTGCTCTAAGTCCCTTCGCGGGTGTTGTGTTCCAAAACGAACGTCGGCATTGGCGGCGAAGTGGAAGACCATCTCACCACCAACCAACGCGCGAGTCAGGGTCGGCACGTCCAGTAGATCGCCTTCGATCAATCGAAACGATGGATGTCGCATCGCGCTGTCGAGAAACTCCCGGCGCCCTGTGGAAAAGTTGTCAATTCCAGTTACCCGATATCCCAGCATAAGCAGCCGGTCTACCAACGCGCTCCCGATGAAGCCCGCGCATCCAGTGACGCAAATATTGCTTGCCGGATCTAGCGCGGAACGTGATGCCTCTTGAATCACGAATTCACCCTTCGTAGGACGGTAGATTGTTCAAACCGTGCGCAGTGTGGTGGAGATGCGGAACTCGAACCACGTATGCCGTACGGCTGCGGTTTGATGGCGAGTCCCATTGACGCGAAGTCCTCAGGCGGGTGCCTTCAGGTAACAACCCGCGTTCGCAGCACTTGAGCTAGTCCGCCCGCTTTCGTAGCATCCGCCTTGTCGCACCGAGGGATCGCAGAAGAAGAAATAGTGGAACGTAATATCCGGGGAATTTATACCTTACCAACGAGTCTAGATACTCGCCCATCCCTGTGTATGGAGATCTCATACTCATTCCTCCGCACCGCATGTACGTGTGGCTGGGAATCTTTCGGAAGGCGACCTGATTCATCACCGCACGCAGGAGCCAGTCAGTGTCGACTGCCACGCGGCGCTTGGTATCGAATAGACCGTTGGCGGCCAATACGCCCCGGTTAAATACCACCGAGGGATGCATGAAGCCGAAACCATTCACAAGGCCGATGCGCCGCTTCCTCCGCCCCACGATGGTAGCTATCACGCGATCCTTATCGATGAGTGTCACGTCACCGTATCCGATCACTGGTTCCGCCCAAGCTTCAAACGCGCTGGCGATACCTTCGAATGTGTCCCTTCGATAGTAGTCGTCCGCGTTCAGCAAGCCGATGATGCTTCCGGTGGAACACGCCAGCCCTTTGTTCCATGCGTCGGCCAAGCCTCTATCCGGTTCGCTAATCAAGTGATTGATCGCCCCACCGAAAGACTTGATGACATCTACCGTGCCATCTGTCGATCCACCGTCGATTACAATCAGCTCTGTGTTCGGATAGCGCTGATCAATCACGCTTGAGAGCGTCTCGCTGATCGTCTCTCGTGCGTTGTAGCACGCGGTGATGATGGATATTGTGGGCTGAGGCACGCTTCCTCTGCAGTTACCGTGCACCAGCGCGCAAAACCGCGGTCATTTTCAGTCGCCCCAACTGGCTGAGAATCCGGGCTGATTGCGCCGCGTAGAGTCGATATCCAGACAGCATACCCACGATCGTTGCATACGTCATTTGCCGATCAAGGCTCGGCCGCGCGCGCAGAATGCTCATGGCTAAACGCAAAGTGGACGACAGTACCTTTCGCCAGAAACGCAATCTCCAACGGATGGTGCCGGTGCACATTCGCGGGTAATCGTAGATGAGTGCCCGATACATCTCGTGCACGGCAACTGCGCGCGCGACACCCACGCTATTTTCGACAAGGTATTGACGCGTGAGCCTGAGTTGAGCGAACCGGTGAACGAACCTCAACCGTCTAGAGTACTCGATCCGGTATCCGGAGAGTTTGATTGCCAACGCCAATTCCACATCTTCCCCCCCGATCGCTATTGCGTCGGCGTGCGCCGTTCTTTCCGGATTGAGAACAAATCCGAACCCGTTCGCTCTGAGCGTACGCCACGCCTCGCGTCTAACGATAGACGCGGCGCCCCAAACCCAATCGGTCTCACCGGACTGCACCGGCATTCCGATGGCGAAGTGCGACCTGTATTTGTCAAACCACGCAGGAAGCTCGAGCGTCGAATCGACCACTCCCTGAGATCCCAGACAGCCGACCTTGTCATCTGTCAACAGCTGAATGGCACTCTCGATGAAACTAGGATCAAGCTCGTTGTCGTCGTCGACAATGACAACAAACTCGCTCATTGCCGCATCCAAGCCCTCTTCCAGAGCCGCTGATTTGCCGCTTGTCAGGCCATCTATTATGTGGAATGGAATGTTGTTCTCCGACCACAACGCTTGCATGCATGCGATCGTATCATCACTCGACATGTGATCGACCACGATGATCTCGAAGATGTTCGCCTTGCGGGTTTGACGCGCAATTGCGCTGAGCACGCCGGCGATCTTCTGCGCACTGTTCTTCGTGCATATCAGAATACTGAACCGGACAACCCCGTCTTTGTCCCGAGCTGCGGTGGTCACGCAGTGAGATGCGGCCGGCGGTGAGTTTGCTCTATCGGACTTCAATCGATCCTAGACCGGCCACGTAGCGTGGTTACGATCTGCGTCGACGCCGTGCCGTCCCCGTACGGATTGACGCGTGTGCGCATTGCGTTGTCACTGAGGTCGCTCTTCAGCAAGTCAGCGCAACTGGCAATGATCTTTTCAGTATCTGTACCGACGAGATGTACGGTACCCGCTTCGAGTGCCTCGGGACGCTCAGTGACCTCCCGCATAACGAGCACTTGCTTGCCCAAGCTCGGCGCTTCTTCCTGCAATCCCCCGCTATCTGTGAGCACGAAAAAGCAGTGCTTTAGTAGCAGCACGAACGGCTCGTAGTCCAGTGGAGCGATCAACTGAATGTTCGACAATCCCGAAAGTAATCGCGTGACGGGTTCGCGTATGTTCGGATTGAAGTGCACCGGGTACACGAAGTGTACATCCGGATACCGCTTGCCTAGCTCGACCAGCCCATTGCAGAGCTGAACGATTCCATCGCCGAAGTTTTCGCGTCGATGTGCCGTGACCAATACGTAGCGGGTCCGTTCGATGTCGAAGCCTACCGCTGCTTCGAGTGACGACTGGACCCTGCAACGGCGGGCGCAGTCGTCGTCCAACCGCCTGAGCACCCATAACAATGAGTCAATCACCGTGTTCCCAGTAACACTGATCATTTCTGGCGCAACGCCTTCAGCCAAGAGATTCTGACGGCTCAGTTCGGTCGGAGCAAAGTGCCAATGACTCAGCATCGTTACCGCTTGCCGATTGAATTCCTCCGGAAAAGGTGCGCGCATGTCGTATGTGCGCAAGCCGGCTTCGACGTGCCCCACAGCAACGCCCTCATAAAACGCGGCCAGGGCAGTCGCAAAGCTTGTTGTTGTGTCACCATGAACAAGTACGACGTCGGGATTGACTTGACGGATGACTGTTCTCATGCCCAAGAGAACTTCTGCTGTTACGTCGAAGAGATCCTGGCCGTGCTTCATCAAGTTCAAGTCAATATCTGGCACGATAGCAAAACACTCAAGCACCTGATCTAACATTTGGCGATGCTGTGCGGTGACGCATACGACGACTTCAAACTGATCCGGTTCCTCTTTCAACGCGTGAATCAAACACGCTAGCTTGATTGCCTCGGGCCGCGTCCCAAATGTCAAGAGAACTCGCCGTTTCATGAACTGTTACGCAACTGGATTGACCACTCGTCGGATGAATCGGTTCAAAGTTCAAAGCCCGCCGCTGCGGCGTCGGTGTGGAACATCTTTACCGTGTCAAGCGAGTAGTCCGTTAGATCATAACCGACCAACGAGAGTTTTTTCAGAATGTCATTGGTAACAGTGATTATTTGGCACCCGATGGCATCGGCCTGAAAGACGTTTAACAACTCTCGGGGACTCGCCCAGATTAGTTCCGCCGCCGGCATAGGCTTCAGCGCCTGAACAGCCTCGGTCATCAACGGTACGGGGTCACAGCCCGTGTCGGCGATTCGACCCGCGAATACGGACACGTAGCTCGGCACGCCTGGCGCGAGAACAGCTGCTACGTCGCGGACCTGATCCACCGTCATGATCGCGGTAACGTTCACCTTGACCTGCCTCGCTGTGAGCGTCTTCACTAAGGCATAACAACTTTCACGTTTCGTATTTGTGATAGGAATCTTGACGAACACGTTCGGGCCCCATCTCGCGATTTCCATCGCTTGCCGCTCCATTTCCGAGAAGTCGTCGGAAAATACTTCGAACGAAATCGGGCGATCTGGAATTGCGGTCAGAACATCCTTTGCGAAGGCCCGGTAGTCCACGATACCCGCCTTTCGCATTAACGTCGGATTCGTCGTGAACCCCTTGATGTACGGGTTAGCGTACATCTCAAGCATACCTGCCAGGTCCGCGCCATCGGCAAATATCTTGACATTGAGTTCATTGACTTTCTTCATGGTTGTTATCTTTCCGTCGATGGAAGGGAGGGAAGAGGAGCTAGCTCACCGGTCCATACGCATTGAATGCGTCTTGGCGGATGGAATGCTAGGCATCTCCATCACGGCCGGTTTCTCGTAGCAGCTGCGTATAGAACTCGACGCCGGATCGCTCAACTACACTAAACGACAAATGCGCCTTGTTAAACGCGATACACTGTCGGGACATATCCGACAGAACGGCCTTGTCATCTGCGAGCCTGTTGAGAAGCGTGCTCAGTTCATTCACGCTCCTATAGGGCATCGAAAACGCCGTGCCGTGGCCAACAAGCGTCTTCGCCATCTGTACTTCCTCATTGATCAGCACTGGGCAGCCAGCCGACATTGAATCATAGACCTTTTGTGGCATGGCGTACCTATTGATCAAGATCGATGGATCGTAATACGCCAGATTGAGATCCACCTGCGCCATTTGGACCAGTGTGTCTTCGCGGGAACGGTGGCCGAGATAATGAACTCGCACTGACCGCGCGAGGCGGTCTACCAGTTCCGCGTCGCCGCTGCCCAGAAGGATAAATCGCACGTTCTCCTTCGTCTGTTCCAGAATCGAATTCAGTAGATCCAACCCTCGACTTTTGACAAGCCAACCGCAAATCAGAATCGTTAGTTCGTTGACTACACCGCCCGTATACGCACCAACGGCAACCGCTCTTAAGACATTCGGCAGAATCACAATCCGCCTTGGTCGTATTGGGCCAAGAAGATCAACGCGAGATCGGCCGGGAAGTACGCAAATCGTACTGACGAACCTGTACAACAACGATTCGACAAATCGCAGAAAGAGATACGCGGGTTTTGACAAATGATAGCGCGCCGAAAAGTTGTCATTTACAAGAATGACAACCTGCACTCCACGAGCCTTGAGGGCAAGTGCAGCGATCGTACCTTCGAAATCGACGGCGAGCACTGAGCAAATGTCTCGCCTTGCGAGCAGCATCTTGCTAGTCGCTAAGGCATAAGCGAAGATGCTCAGAACGTAGCCAATTGTACTCGTATTTCGGAAACTTGAGCGTGTCCAAAGTACCTCATAATTCGCATAGATGTCAGCGTGCTTCTCGCCGTTGCCACGATCGGGAAAGACGAACACCGGATAGTATCCCGCCGCCTTCGCGAACGACGCGTGTCCGAGGATGACGTTGTTTGGAACGTCGCTGGTGGTGAGAATGTAGAGACGCCGCGCTGCGTTCATCGTTTGCGCCTTAGTCCGGAAACCGGCCACGCACGATCTGCCAAGCATGGACTTGAAGACAGTACACTGTTGGAGGCAAGTCAGACTTCAAACCGAAACCGTTTCCAAGAAACGTGCATTGATGTTGGGCGGATGCCATTCATGGCTTCGATGGCCCGCCCAGTATTCAGGAGCCAGACAGACGGCTCCTGGCAGTCGTTTCTTAAGAAAATAACTCGCCCACCAGGCAAATGAACTCGCAGACAGAATCCCCCCATCGCACTGACACATTAGTGCAAAATCGTCAGCCGGGCCGGTTTCTGATATGCAGGCATCAGCCATGTCGCCGAACACGTCTCTAACGTAATACACGTCGTCTGTTACGAACACGAAGACCGGGTCACCCAATCTCGCTCGCAAGGTCTCGATACACTTCTTGTACCAAACCGCCGGCAACACAGCAGGAAAATGCGCTGACGGCCAGCGGAGATGATCGCCACGTCGCACATGTACAAAGATCCGTTTCCTACCGAAGGCCGCGAGCGAGGCACTCCGCTGAAGAGCCTTAACTGACAACTGTGTTTTCAGTGTCAATGATTCCACAACGCGCTCGTCAAATATGGATTCCGACTGAAAGTACGACATTTCTACGTACTGAATGTTGCCGATCAACCGGCGCGATGTCTCGACATGCGTGCCTGACTCGTCGTGTCGCTCAGAAATCACATTAATCAGAGGTTGGTACTTCATGAAATTGTCTATCTGAGGCCGAAAGCGAGTCGCAAGCCGGGAAAGCACTCCAGGCGGCTCAAACACAATCGTTCCCACTAAGCCGTCGAACGTAGCACGAAGGTCCGCAAATCCAAAGAGAATCAGGCGCTCCTCAGTCTTCGCGATGGTTCTGAGTGCTGCGTACTGAAACAGTTGATTACCCAGCCGTCCCGATTCCAGGAAGCAAATCACGCTTCTTGAACCTCACGCGAGGCAAGTTGCCAATACAATTTCGAAACCTGTTCCGTCTTCATATCAAGTTTCTTGCCTGTGACGGAAACCGTGGCATCTACAGACGGCAATAACATCCGCGGGCAAGCAGTTTCCGTTGCGACCACACCTACTCGAAGCCGAAGTTGAAATAACCGCATTGGTTCAATCTTGAGCACGGAGTTGTACATTCGCCGGTCAGACCACAACGACACGGCTGATAAATCTCCCCCCGAGCCGTTCATCCAACATCCCTCCTCTGACGTGAGCAGGCCACTTGATGTGTCAATCAAAGTACATCAACAGGATGAGGTCTACCGGTGTGACCCCATACTATTATGCAGTTCGTTGGATGAGTGAGCGGTTTCTCTTCTATAACTGCGGAACCGGGGATCATCGCAAGCAACTCTTTTGATTTGTAGGAGTTGAATTCCTTCGGCGTGATTTCATTGTACGTTATGTAACCTCTCCTTGAATTCATGATTATCTTGCTCAAGTAGATATCCTGTATCCTACGAGGGAGTTCCGTAAAGGCGTAATTGCTTATCACCAAATCATAGGCCTCGTTGTCCAATTCGTTCATCGTCTGGTAAATCAGTCTTGACTGAAGAATGTGGTTATCGAGAAATCTTTGCGCGAGCGCTAGAGCTGGCTGCAAGTCAACCAGAGTATACGTCGCGGGTTTGTAATAAGCGTTGATGATTCGACACTGTCCGCCGTACCCGGTTCCGATTTCACAAATATCCAGATTGTCAACTGTCTTGAAGTGTGTTTTGATGTCGGCCAAGACCTTGATATATCGGAGAGTGGATGGCGAGATCATCCCGACGGTCGGATATTTGTGCATTCTGGGATTGCCATAATTATCGTTGGGCTTGAATTTCTCCATCGCCGTCACAATATCCGGATCCTTCGATATCTCCAGAAGATAATCACTGCCTTGTTCTACTGAAACGTGTTCTAAGATCTGATTGTAGATTGGGTTTCGTCTGAAGTTATTGAAGGCCCTGTAGTCGTTGCTGGCTTCGATACAAACCTGAGGATAGGCTTGATTATCCGACAGGCTCGTAGAGATCCGCACAGGAACCGACATACCGAGTAGTCGTTTGCCGATTGACGCTAGAGTGTGTTTCATCTGCTTGTCAGAGGTCTTGTCAAAAGGTGTGTAGACGGCGTCAGGCGGTGCGCAGCGCTCGGGGCGGGGTGACTACGCGGATGCCATCGACGTAGATCGCGCTGTCGTACACGGTGGTGCAGGGTTGCGGGGCGTACAGTTTGCGGAAGTGTTGCTCGACGACCAAGAGGGTTTTCCAGATGAGTACCGTGGCGTTCTCCACGACCTTGAAGCGCTTGGCGGCCGACATGTGCAGCCGCACCGCCGCGAAGGGCGACTCGATGACGTTGGTGGTGCGTAGGTGCCGCCAGTGCTCTTGCGGGGAGGCGTGGTAGCCCACCATCCGCTCCCAATCCTGTCGGAGCCGTTCGACGGCTCTTGGATGCACCCGGCGATACGTGCGGGCAAAGGTGTCGCGGAGGACCGTCGCCGCGAACGCCGTGTCGGCGCTAGTGTTGGTCCCGGAAATTGCTTTCGCAAGTCGGGTGAGTTTGGCGAGGGTGGAGTCGGCTGTGGCGGTCCACCGAAACGGCTGTGCCGTACGGTTGTACTGCGTCACGAAGCGGTCGATGCGGCGGATGCGGCGGATGAGTTCGCGCACGTTGCGAAATGAGGCACGACGAATTGTCTGGCGCGTGATCAACCCGAACCAAATCTCCACTTGATTCAACCACGAACTGTACGTCGGCGTGTAGTGGACGTGGTAGCGCGGATGTCGCGCCAGCCACGCCCGCACGGTGGCATGCTTGTGCGTGGCGTAGTTGTCGAGAATCAGGTGCACGTCGAGCGCCGGCGGAATCTGCGTGTCGCGGTGGCGCAGGAACGCGATCAGCACGAGCAGCGCTGCCTTGCTAGACTCGAGTCCGCCCTTCACGTACACGTCGTGAGCCCAGAGATAGACGAGGCGACAATCCGACAAATCGCGCTGCTGCCACGCGGTGTACTGGACTTGCCACGTGACCGTGATGTGCACGAGGGAACTCGCGGACAGCGGCGCCCCGTCGCCCAGGAGCCCGCGTAACGCCAACTCGAAGTCGCCCAGCGCGAGGCGTGGAGGTCTCAAAATGTACCTTTCGGCTGGAAGCGCCATTCTTGGCGATGCAGGAGGGAAATTCGGGGCAGCAAGCCAACACTACTCTGCGTGTTGAGGCGGTGCCGTTTTGCTATTCGCTTCATCCAGAAGTAGCGGTCAACTTGTTATTGCACCTTCGAGTCTTGCCTCCAGTCATCCTACCCGCACCTCGGAAAACCTACTGCCTAGTACACATCGTTGTCGGTTTCAGGAAGGAAGGACGCGGATAATATCGTCTTCTACTGAAATATTCTGGAATCCGTTCTCGATCAGGTAATTGCGCACCACATCGAGGTGGGGATAGCCATCTCGACCATTAAATAGACGGGCATCGTCGATGAGAAGAAGATGTTTCAATTTGAATGAGTGTTTGGTAATGTGTCCCAGCTCATGCATGATGGGAGAGACCTCATCGCCCAGGGCTGTAACGCCTCCTGAATAGTGCCCGTCGAGCCAGAAGACACAGGGTTCTTGAATCTCTACGAGAATTCTCCCCAACATCTCGCCGCTATCCCCCAAGAGGATGGTGATGGCTGGAAGCTTGGCGAATCTATCTCTTGCTCGTAAACACAGAGCTTCGTCGAGTTCAATGGAGTACAGTTTCTCAAAATGAGGCTGAGCCGCATACAGCATATCGCCCTGGTATGTGCCTGTCTCAACAAATGTCTTTATGTGAAACCGACTTGCCAACGAGATTAGCGCGGTTGCCTTTACGATATGCGGTGGCGGCACGGGCGATCCCTTAGCAACCCAGGCTCTAAATGCGCGCTTCTGACGCATTAGGCGCAGCGCGCGATATAGGGTGATTCGTTCTAGACGGGTTCTCGTCGCCTGCCGAGTCTTCTCGATTAGCTGATTCAGTATGCGTCGCATTGATAGACAGGCTTGGATTTGGAGAGGACTCTTCTTTAACTTTGTTTTTCCGCAGAGTGTAGCGGAAAGCATTCCGTGGTTCGTAGAACGGGGTTTCTTTGACGATTTGCCCCTAACAGGGCGCTAAAATAGTCGTGCGATTGGAATTGCTTTCGCCCGGCGCATTAAGTATCGTGGCGCAGCCTTCATATAGGAGCGCGAAATGCGTGGAGCGGATACGCAGCAGACGGCCCTGTTCAGCTTCCTGTCGATGGAAGACCGCATTCCAGCGGATCACCCGCTGCAGGCGATCCAAGCCTTGGTGAATCCGATTCTGGCCGCGCTGTTGCCACGCTTTCAAACGCTGTACGCCATCACGAAGGGACGCCCGTCGATTCCGCCCGAACTGCTGTTGCGCGCCCTGTTGCTGCCTCAGCTCTACACGGTCCGGAGCGAACGCCAGCTCGTGGAGCAACTGAACTGCAACCTGCTGTTCCGCTAGTTCGTCGCGCTGAATCCGGATGACGCCGTCTGGGTACTGACGGTCTTTTCGAACAATCGAGAGCACTTGGTGGCCGGGAACATCGCTGACGCGTTCCTGTACGAGATCCTGTACGAGATCCTGTACGAGATCCTGTACGAGATCCTGTACGAGATCCTCAAGGTGACGGATGCGCACGGACTCTTGTCGCATGAGCATTTCACCGTGGATAGAACGCTGCTCGAGGCGTGGACCAGCCAGAAGAGCTTCCGGCGCAAGGATGTGACCATGCCGCCGCCGACCGATTCCGACCCGAAGAACCCCACGTTGAACTTTCACGGCGAGAAGCGGTCGAATGCCACGCACGCGTCCGTCACCGATCCCGATGCGCGGTTGGCCCGGAAGAGCAAGAGCGCGGCGGCGCGGCGCTGCCATCCGGGGAGCGTACCGATGGACAATCGCCACGGCCTCATTGTCGCGACGGACGTGCGAGCGCCCGGCTACGACGCGAAACGAGATGCAGCGGTGGAGTTGTTGATGACACTGGAACCGCGCGCCCGCCGGCACACCCTCGGGGAGGACAAAGCGTACGACACGCGCGAGTTCGTCGAGACGGTCCGCGCGTGCCAGATCACGCCGCATGTGGCGCCCAATATTCACGAGAAACGGCCGGTCAGCGCAATTGATGGCCGCACACTCCGCCACGCCGGGTATGCCGTGAGCCAGTTCAAGCGCAAGCTGTAGAGGAAGGCTTCGGGTGGGGCAAGACCATCGGCGGCTTGCGCAAGCTGCATCATCGCGGGCGGGAGAAGGTGGCGTTGGTCTTCACCTTCACGCATGCGGCGTATGATCTGGTGCGAATGCGCACACTCCTCCGGGCGGGAGCGTGCACATGAGCGGACACCGCGGCCTCCGACGGGCCGCAGACGCTGGTGCAACCGTCCGCCAGTGGTCAGGCGGCGCGCCAACGGCCGTCCATCCCGACAGCATTGCTTGGCGCGACCGGTAATCGGAGAGAGAACTCGTGAAATCGTCGCGTTTTTCAGCGCCCTGCTAAGGCCTTTACTCACACCCTTGTTCGACTCTGCAACATTTCGCTCGGAGAGCCCTCGCCAACAAGTCGACCTCGCTTTAGCCTGAACACCTTTTCACAACGTTCAACCGTGGAGTTTCGATGAGCGACGATTAGAATAGTCTTGCTTCCTTGCATCGCCGAGACCGCATCCATCACTCCCGCCTCGGTCACGCTGTCCAGGGCACTACTGGCCTCGTCCATCACGAGAATGGCTGGGTCGTGGTAAAGCGCCCTCGCGATGCCTATCCGCTGACGCTGGCCTCCTGAAAGCCGCACGCCACGTTCGCCAACGACGGTCTCCAATCCATCTGTTAGCCCAGCGACAAACTCTTCGAGTTGGGCGGCACTAATCGCTCGAACGACGGCAGCATGATCGATCCGATTGTTTGCGAGGCCGAACGCCACGTTTCGCCGAAGGGTGTCGTCCGTAAGAAAGATGTTCTGCGGGACGTAGCCAATCTGGCGCTGCCACGACCGAACGTCTTCTCGAATATCGCGCCCATTTACTGTGACTTGGCCAGAAGTGGCCGGTAGTAGGCCGAGAAGGAGATCAACCAAGGTGCTCTTACCTGAGCCGCTGGGACCAATCAACCCAACATACTCGCCTCGTTCAATGCTAAGAGTGATGTCAGTTAGCGTTGGCGTCGCCGTCATCGGATACGTGTAGCTGACATCGGAAAGACGAATGGCCGTTGCGGCCTCTTTCGTGAAGCCAGCGCCCGGGGCGAGGGGCTCCACCACCGGAAGCACGAGTTCGTTAGATATGAGCTCGATCACCGGGGAACAGTACTGAAGTGTCTGAACGGACCCCAGCATTCGGTTGGCAGAAGGCATTAATCGAAACGCAGCGGCACCGAACAGGGCAAGCGTCGGTACGATGCTGTTCATATTGCTTCCTTGGGCAAGCATGATCAGCACAAGGCCGGCCAAGCCGACAACTGCAAGTAGTTCTAACCACAAGCGAGGTAGTTGCTGCAGGGTGACCAGAAATTCACTTGCTCGAGCGCTGCGCAGGTTGTGTTCCCGATATTGCGCTTGAAACTCCTCTTCCCGGCCCAAGAGGATCACATCCTTGGCACCTCCAAGTCCCTGCTGCAGATGCTGCAGGCGGAGACCTTCGTGGTGCAGTCGTAGTTGCCCGAATCGGGAAATCCCGGCTCCAGTGGCGCGCTGGAAACTCCAAGCAGATACGCTGAAGACTCCTCCGAGGATAAGAGCACCCAGTGGTTCGACGATCAGGAGTAACGATCCAAGACCGAGCAACACCAAGCTTTCCGTGAAGATCAACATGCCGGGAAGCATGCCGTTGAAGGTAAACTGATTCACTTCTGAAATCGCATTCCTTATGAGGTGCGCTGAGTTACGCTGGAGATGGAACGTGTATGGCTGGCGTAAATAGACCTCAAATAACCTCTGTGACAGTTGAGCTTGAACGCCAAATGCAAAACGGGTCTGTCGCCACGAGAGAAAAGCAAGGAACAGCGTCTTCGCAACATAGATACCAACCAGCGCCAGCATCCCTGCCCAAATGAGATGTGCCTGGGATGGATTCCCCAAGAAACTGAGAATTGGCTGCGACCGTGGATATCGTTCTGTCAGGTCTTCCTGGGTTAGGAGCATCATTGCCGGGATTACGAATCCAACGCTCAGCGTTTCGAGAACCGTTCCTAGCAACATGAATCCTAACAACCCGACCGCGTTCTTTCTTTCCGGCTTGGTTAGAAATGACCAAATCTTTCTGAGTGAATTGATCACACACCGTACCGTGACAAGAAGTCGTCGTACGCAATTGCCAGTCCATCCTTCATATTGGTAGTCGCCCGCCATCCCAAATTCGATAACCGACGGCAGTCCAACAACTTCCTTGGTGTCCCGTCTGGTTTTAGGGGGTCGAAGTCAATGACGCCATCAAATCCGACGATTTTTGCGATCATGTTCGCTAGCTCAGCGATGGTGGAGTCTTCGCCGACACCAACATTCACGATCGGCGGGAGTCCATCGTTGCGGTCGCTTGCGAGGAGCGGTTGAAAGTGAGGCCCTGAAAGATCCATCAAATACGCGCATGCGTCGGCAAGATCGTCGGCATACATGAACTCACGACGCGGTGTACCGCTTCCCCAGATGGTGACGCTGGCCTTGCCGGCAATCTTGGCCTCATGGAAACGGCGAATCAGCGCCGGTATCACATGACTGTTTTGACGGTGATACGTGTCACCGAGGCCATACAGGTTTGTAGGCATCACTCCAAGAAACTGCGTTCCATATTGGCGGTTGTAACTCCAGCACATCTCCAAGCCAGCAATCTTAGCTAGAGCATAAGGTCTATTGGTTGGCTCAAGTTGACCGGTAAGAAGGGAGTCTTCGTTAAGGGGCTGGGGTGCCAATTTTGGATAAATGCAACTCGAGCCCATGAACAGCAGCCGCTGTACTCCATGCATGTGCGCTGCGTGAATGACGTTAGTCTGGACAGCTAGGTTCTCCCGTATGAAATCCGCGGGATATTCGTTGTTCGCATGAATTCCACCGACCTTCGCCGCCGCTAAGTAGACCTGTTGCGGTTTCTCCGCGGCGAAGAACGTTTCGACCGCATGTTGATTTGTCAAGTCGAGCTCATCGTGGGTGCGGAGCACGAGATCGTCCAGTGAATAGCCCCGCGAAACCAAATTGCGCATGATGGCGCTTCCCACCAAGCCACGATGGCCTGCGATATACGTCCTAGGCCAAGAACTGGTCATCATAAGTTCATCGCTCCTGGCTTACAGTGACTCGAAAGCCGTGCTTTTCGAGAAGTGCATATCGGCGCGCTTGATTCAGATCGTGAGATACCATCTCGTCAATCATCTGGTCGAGTGTAATTACCGGTACCCATCCCAACTTCGTTTGCGCTCTGGTGGGGTCACCGAGCAGCGTCTCTACCTCGGCAGGACGGAAATACCGCGGATCCACCCTCACGACAACCTCGCCGGGTTTGACTGCTGGCGCGTCTGTGCCTTGCACACCGACGACCACTCCCTCTTCTTGCACGCCGGTACCACGCCAAGCCAGCGAGATTCCCAGCCGCGCCGCCGCTTTCTCGACGAATGTGCGAACGCGATACTGCAAGCCTGTGGCGATCACGAAATCTTCGGGTTTGTCAAGCTGCAGCATAAGCCACTGCGCGCGCACGTAGTCCTTGGCATGTCCCCAGTCACGAAGCGCGTCCAGATTCCCCAGATGAAGGCACCGTTCCAAACCTTGGGCGATGTGCGACAAGCCGCGCGTGATCTTTCGCGTCACGAAGGTCTCCCCTCTGCGCGGACTTTCGTGGTTAAAGAGAATTCCGTTACAGGCGAATATTCCGTGACTTTCACGGTAGTTCACTGTGATCCAATACGCATACAATTTTGCCACACCATACGGGCTTCGTGGGTAAAACGGAGTCGTCTCCTTCTGTGGCACCTCTTGGACGAGCCCATATAGTTCCGACGTGGATGCCTGATAGAACCGCGTCTTGTCCGTCATTTTCAAAACGCGAATCGCCTCAAGAAGCCGAAGCGTTCCAATGGCGTCGACATCAGCCGTGTACTCTGGACTCTCAAACGACACCGCGACATGACTCTGCGCGCCAAGATTGTACACTTCGGTCGGTTGGACTTGCTGAAGAATGCGCGTCAAGTTGCTGCTGTCAGTCAGATCGCCGTAATGCAGAATGAACTTTCGGTGGCTTGCGTGTGGATCTTCATATAGATGATCAATGCGATCGGTATTGAACAACGAGGCGCGGCGTTTGATTCCATGCACTTCGTAGCCTTTTTCCAGCAGGAATTCTGCCAAATATGATCCGTCCTGACCGGTCACGCCTGTAATCAGGGCCTTCGGCTCCACGCGAACTACTCCTCGCCTCGGAATTCGTCATGCCCCTTATTGCCCAAGCGCCAAAGCGAGCGTGGTGTTGCATCCTGCAACAAACGAATAAATTCTCGCGCCTCCTTGTTCGACGTTCCTCGCAGAGTAGCCCACCACCCAGAGAGAAACACGATCAAGGCGCCGACAAAGCCTCCAAATAAAGCGCCAATCAACGTCTTCTGAGCGACCTTTCTTGACTCGCCAACGAGTGGCAGTTGCGGCTCTTCAAGAATAACAATCACCGGCGTATCGCGGACTTCGCGCAGCCTAGCTTCCTCACGATTCTGCAGCAACGCGCTATACAACTGCTGGCGAAGCAGCACGCCACGCTGCAGGCGATCTCGCTCGAAGCTGAGTTGAGGCGAACCAATAGTGATTCGGTTCGCTTGGAGGAACGACTGTAAGCGGTCTTCTGCCGCACGAAGTAAGCCCTCAGCGTCTGAAGCTTGGGTCTCTGCAAATTGACGTTCTGCCGTAGCTTGCAACTTGCGCGTCTTTCGCAAATTAAACTCGTTTACTCCGCGAACCAGACGCTGCGCAATTGCGAGGCTCACGCTTGGCCACTTCGTAGTAACCGATACTTGAATTCCTCCGAGCGTCTTAACCTCGCTTGCAGAAACCATGCCACGGAGCCTACGGACTGCCAGTTCGATTCGCCGCTCTGCATTCGGCGCTTGGGTATCCAGCAGGTCTACAACTGCAATACGCTGGCTTCCGTCTTCTGAGACTACGACTGTGTCGCGGGCGATCGGCTCTAGAAGCGCGCGCGACTCCAATAAGCCGACATAGACTGCGGGACCCCAGCTGGAACCGCTTGTGGCGGGTAGCCTGATACCGAACTCGCTCGCCGCCATGGCAAGCCCGGTAGCGCCCCCCTCGGAGCTTTGTGGAATGAAGACGGCCGAAGAGCGATACACGCGTGTACTTAGCAGCCCGTAAGCTAGACCAATCAAGATTCCGCTAGCGATGAGCACACTGATCATCCACCGCCGACGAAGTAGCGAGCTGCCCAACGCGAGAAGAGAAATTTCTTCGTCGCCAGAAATCGGTTCAATGCCAGTCGTTAGTTTTGGCATCACACCTCTTAGGGATTGACGTCAGGCTTACATTGCTTGGTCACGATATACCGTACGTAAACGAAGTCGCTTATCAACGCTCGCGCTCTGATCACAGCCGTCTGTTAGCGAACTCCGGTGTCTGAGGAGCTTGTATTAAATGAAAGGCGCCGCAGCTTTCACAATCGCCGACCCGATAGTAAACGCCACCCCTCGTCCAATCTCCGCCACCCAAATCACCAGTTGCCGCCCACCTCTCCGTTCGCGCACAACCCCGCGAACGCCGCACAACGCCCCCTCCTGTACGATCACTTCATCGCCCGCCGCATACTCAATGCGTTCGGTAACAGGTTCGGGTAACGCACCTTCGCGCCCAATCGCATCACGTAGCGATGCCACAAAGCTGTCAGCAAGAAGCGCTGGGTTCCCCCCCTCTTTTACCACGGTCAGCACTCCGGGCGTCCGCAATATCCTGTGCCAGTCGGCATTGGTGGCCCTGGCAAACAGATACCCCGGAAACAACGGACACTCCACCTCCCGCCACCGGTCGCTCCACCTGTGCCGCTCCCTTACTATAGGTAGCCACGACGACAGCCCCATCGCTGCCATTCGCTGCTCCACCTTCTTCTCCGCGCGACTTTCGGCCCATATCACAAACCATGGGTCGTTCAGGGCTTTAGGTGTGTCTACGCGCTGGATCATGGGTGCCCAAGTGCACGGTCAGTCACAAGAAGTGACTGCCATGGAAGTATTCGCGTCAACGTTACAGCGAGTGACGCCCGAGCTGCCTAGGAGTCACCTGCGCTCTCTGCTTTCAACCTTTCTATCTCCAGCCGCAGTACATCGTACTCTTCGATCTTCCGTGCCAGGAACAGCCGGGTGAGCTCCGCCTTGGCCGCCGCTCCCTCTGGAGTGAGCAGGTAGGCATAGCCACGCTTGTTCTGGCTGTTGCGGAAGTTCTGCACCTTCACGAATCCCTTGGCCAGCAGCGCCCGCAACACATAGTTCGCCTTCCCAAGGCTCATCCCCAACTCGTGCGCCACTTCCCGCTGCGAGCGGCTGGGGCTCTCATCGAGAAGACGTAGCACTCCGAGGTCCGAGGAGTCGGGCAAGGGCGATTATGGTAGAATGAAGTTAGAAAGAACGTCTGTTCAACGGTTGAACATCAGGTTCGGGCTCGATCCTGTCAAGAGCTCTTTGGAGTATCAGCATCCACCCGCGCAACCGTGCCCCGCCCATTCCTGTCTGACGCCCGTCGATATTGCTAATAGGTTGCGCTCACAGCTCCACTTCGTCATATCAAACACCATGCGCAACCGCTACCTCTTCTTCATAGATCTCGTCCTGCTGGCGCCCCTGCCCTTCTTGGCCATGGCGCTCCGCATGGAGACGTTTGACTGGTCGCCTGACTTTGTCCAAGCCGTCGTCACATACGCCGCCATCGCCCTCCCGACTCGCCTTGGGGTCGCGTACGGCGCCGGCATTTATCGCTTTCTCTGGCGCCACGCCTCACTGGTCGAGCTTGAGC